>JBNMJE010000077.1:0-10534 GCA_050873645.1 Succinivibrio sp.
AATGCCAAAATGCAGAATTGGGCTAAAGTTTTAAACCAGCTATCCTGTCTGGATGAAACATCTGATAGAATAGCTAGGTATATTAGATAAATATTCAGAGTGGACTTAATGGTGTTTACACAGTTTATCGTTCACTCTCACAAAATCTGACTTTTAGCTCTTCTCTAAAAGGAGTAAACAATCTCATTTTAAGAGGACATATGTTTGCATCTGAATCATTTAGCCGATGCAAACATTTTTTTCTTACCTTTGAGACCACGGTGTGCAAATGATTAAGACTAGAGACTATTAGTCCTGATGTGCACCTAAGATCTTACAAGCAATTTCTACAGATGCTTTATCAGGCATTGGGGTATCTTTGAGCTTGTAATCAATACCTAAAGCCTCGTATTTGTGCACACCTAAAGAGTGATAAGGAAGCACCTCTACTTTTTTGACATTTGATAATGAGTCAATGATCTTTCTTACATTCTGCAACTGCTCATTGTTATCGGTAATACCTGGAACCAAAACATGTCTTATCCATACAGGAATATGCAGTTCATCTAAATGATGAGCACAGGCTAGAATATTCTCATTACCAATACCTGTTAGTTTTTTGTGCTCTGCACTGTCTGAGTGTTTAATATCTAATAACACTAGATCTGTGTATTTCATTAGCTCATCGAACTTTAGCTTATACTCATCAGTATCTCTATAAGGTCCTGCTGAAGTATCAAGACAGGTATTTACCCCAAGTTCTTTGAACTTTTTAAATAATTCAGTTACAAATTCTATTTGAACTAAAGCTTCGCCTCCACTTACAGTGACGCCGCCATCTTTGCCCCAGTAGTTTTTATAACGCATAGCCTTATTAACTACAGTATCGACATCGTAAGTCTCCCCTGTTTTCATTTTCCAGGTATCTGGGTTATGACAATAAAGACAGCGCATTGGGCAACCTTGCATAAAGACCACAAAACGAACACCAGGTCCGTCTACAGATCCGAAAGTTTCAAAAGAGTGGATATAACCTTGAGTCATTACATGTGTCCTATAAATTCTAGTTTCTGATCATTACTTGATGATCTAAAAAATTCTGTCTTACTCAGACAAAGGGCGCCAAAAGGCGCCCTCTTTATACAGATTATAGTGTAATTTTTCTAAATTACATTGTCTTGTGACAAGTTCTAGAAATTACGTCTAACTGCTGCTCACGAGTTAAATCGATAAACTTAACAGCGTAACCTGATACACGGATTGTGAAGTTTGCATACTCAGGCTTCTCTGGGTGCTCCATAGCATCGATTAACTTCTCAGTACCGAATACATTAACGTTCAAGTGATGAGCGCCCTGGTTGAAGTAACCGTCCATTACCTGAACTAAGTTCTTAACACGCTCTTCCTCTGAGTGACCTAATGCATCTGGGCTGATAGTCTGGGTGTTTGAAATACCGTCTAAAGCATACTCGTAAGGTAGTTTTGCAACTGAGTTTAGAGATGCTAATAAGCCTGACTTCTCTGCACCGTATGATGGGTTTGCACCAGGTGATAATGGCTCGCCTGCCTTTCTGCCATCAGGTAATGAACCTGTAGCCTTACCGTATACAACGTTAGAAGTAATGGTAAGAATTGAGGTTGTAGCCTCTGAGTTACGATAGGTATGACGCTTCTTTAACTTGGTTAAGAAGGTTCTTAATAACCATACTGCAATCTTATCAGCACGATCATCATCATTACCGTAACGAGGGAAGTCGCCTTCAACCTCGAAGTCAACAGCAATGCCGTTCTCGTTGCGGATTGGCTTAACCTTTGCGTACTTAACTGCTGATAATGAGTCAACTACGTGTGAGAAGCCTGCGATACCAGTTGCGAAGGTACGACGTACATCAGTATCGATTAAAGCCATTTCAGCAGCTTCGTAGTAGTATCTGTCGTGCATATACTGAATTAAGTTCAATACGTTAACGTACAGATCAGCTAACCACTCTAGAACGATGTCGTAGTTTGCCATTAACTCATCGTAGTTTAAGTACTCTGAGGTGATCTTAGGTAATCTTGGGCCAACCTGCATACCGGTCTTGCAATCGATACCGCCGTTCATTGCGTATAGAAGAGCCTTAGCTAAGTTTGCACGAGCACCGAAGAACTGCATTTCCTTACCTGTCTGTGTTGCTGATACGCAGCAGCAGATTGAATAATCGTCGCCCCATACTGGACGCATTACATCATCGTTCTCGTACTGGATTGATGAGGTATCAACAGAAATCTTAGCAGCATACTTTCTGAAGTTTAATGGTAACTTCTCGGTGTATAGAACTGTTAAGTTAGGCTCTGGTGATGGACCCATGTTCTCTAAGGTGTGTAAGAAACGGTAATCGTTCTTAGTTACCATGTGACGGCCATCCATGCCGAAACCTGCAACTTCTAGAGTTGCCCAAACTGGGTCACCTGAGAATAACTGGTTGTATGAAGGAATACGTGCGAACTTAACCATACGTAACTTCATAACTAAGTGGTCGATTAACTCCTGTGCCTCTTCCTCAGTTAAAGTGCCTTCTTTTAAGTCACGCTCAATATAAATATCAAGGAAGGTTGATACACGACCTACTGACATAGCAGCACCGTTCTGAGTCTTGATAGCTGCTAAGTAACCGAAGTATAACCACTGAACAGCTTCACGAGCGTTGTTAGCTGGCTGTGAAATATCAAAACCATAGCTCTCTGCCATAACTTTCATAGCATTTAAAGCTTTGATCTGATCTGCTAACTCTTCACGCTGACGAATGATGTCATCCGTCATAGTACCGCAACCGCAGTTTGCAAAATCAGCTTTCTTCTGGGCTACTAGGAAGTCAATACCGTATAGAGCTACACGACGATAGTCACCAACGATACGGCCACGACCATAGGTATCTGGAAGACCAGTAATGATCTTGTTCTTACGAGCAAGTCTCATCTCAGGAGTATATGCATCATATACAGCCTGGTTATGAGTCTTGTGATACTCGTTGAAAATCTTGTGGAATTTAGGGTTAGGGGTATAACCATAGGTGGTGCAAGCCTCTTCAGCCATCTTGATACCGCCGTATGGCATGAAAGCACGCTTTAAAGGCTTATCAGTCTGTAAACCTACAACCTTCTCAAGATCCTTGCTATCAGCGCTGATGTAACCTGGACCGTAAGCAGTAATACCTGAAACTACTTCAGTTTCCATATCAAGAACACCGCCCTTTGCGCGTTCTTCATGCTGTAACTGCTGTAACTCGCCCCATAGCTTATCGGTAGCTTTTGTAGGACCTGCTAAGAATGACTCATCGCCATCATAAGGTGTGTAATTGTGCTGAATGAAGTCTCTAACGTTAACGTCATCGACCCAATGAGAGCCGGTAAAACCGCGCCACTGTTCTTTCATGATTACTCCTAATTAAGTTCAAACAGATTTTTTTATCTGTCGTAAACGTTTCTGTTCTTTTTTAACTGAAACATAATCGCTTTTGCAAGCATGATGATTATATAGATAAGATCCTTTTTTTCCTAGTGAACGGATGTAATGTTTTTGCAAAAAAATACCGATTTAATTCAGAAATGGCTTTATTACAAGGAGTTAGAAAGAATTTAAATAATTATGATTATTAAACTTAGTTAATTAACCTAGTAAACTCTTGAAGCAATCCTAGTTATAAAGATTTTTTTACAAAGGTTAATTAACCTCAAATTTTTGTAAATTTTAAATTATAAAATTCATGTTTAAACCTAAATTCAAAATTCACGTGGCTATTTTTGTGATCTTTGTAAACTATCGTAACGTTATTTAAATTGTGTACCTAACGTTTTTAAATGAACTATATTATTTCTTAAATAGACTCTATGGGGTTCACAGATAAAATCTAGATAAAAGGATTACCCTTTTCATCGGTCAATCTTTCTCTTAACAGACCCTGCTTATACATCTCTAAAAGATCTTCAAGATCTGAGATAAGCTCTTTTATCCTCTGTCCAAGATCAGTATCTATAACCATCTTTCTTTGTTTAAAATCTTCAACAGAAATTACCTGCAAGTCCGCAATATCACTGTTATTGGCAATAGCATCTTTGATGGTGGTAAAAGGAGTATGAGCCTTTAAATGCAAATAGTGTGAGCTATAGATTAAGGTATAGCCTGCAATACCTGTTTTAGCCTGATAAGCTTTGCAAAAGCCTCCATCTATAACTAAAAGTTTTCCTCCTGCTCTTACAGGAGTTTCTCCGTCCTTTACCATGATAGGAGTGTGGCCATTGATGATATGGCCATTATTCGGATCTAAAGAAAACTCTCTTAAGATTTGATTACAGGTTTTCTCTTCGTAATAATAGGTGTAGTACGGATTTCTAGGCTCATGCCAAGTTAACTCATCTTGTACAAACAGCCTTTCAAAGAGTTTCATTCTGCGACCTGAAAGTGGTGATAATGGACCTGTCCACATGTACCACAAGAAATCTAAATGCTCTTGATCTCGAAAGGTATAAGCTTCGCGAATTTTCTTTTGGCAAAAATCAAGGTAATCACGACCTGACAGTTCATTATCGTCACATTTAATCTTTTTAAAGGAGCCATCCTCATCTAATGGGATACATCCATGGTAGAGCAAATTGCCATTAAAGCACTGATACATGGTACCTTTAGAATACAGAAATTTTACATGGTTATTAAGTCTTACTGAACCTGTAAATGACGCTACCAAATCATCTACAACTTCCTGTTCAGCTTTAGTTAATACATAAGGATGAGCTTTATCTACAGTTGGCAGATCAGTTGTCTTTAACTTATAAGTCTTACCGTCAGTTAAAGTAACCGAACCATTTTTAAGATCAAGACCATCTAACACTAATCTGTCATCTAATTCATACTCAGGATGTCTTTTTACTAACTGACCGATGAGTTTTACAGCCAAAACAGCTACAGCTTTATGGTCTGCAGGAAAGTCCTTTTCATTTTTATAAGTAGAATTTGCAAACATGGCAAGTTTTCTTAAAGAAATACCATAGCCATTCTCAAGCATTTTAAAGTTCTTATAGCGGATGTTGTTACAAAGTACATTCACAGCACACAAAGCAGAACCACAACAGGCACCAATCCAGAGTACATCATGATTACCCCATTGCAGATCAAGATCATGATATTTCATTAAAAGATCCATGCACTTATCTGGGTGAGGACCTCTGTCAAAGATATCGCCTAAGACATGCAGTCTGTCGACAGCTAATCTTTTGATAAGTTTACACAGTTCTAAAATGAAATATTTAGCAGAGCCAGTTTTGATAATCGCCTCTAAAATAGAACGGTGGTAAGCCATTCTTGAGTTTTGATCATCTGATTTAGCATGCATTAACTCATCTATGATGTATGAAAAGTCACCATCAATTGCTTTTCTTACCTTAGAACGTGAGTATTTTGAGGAGAGGTAATTTGATAGTGCAATTAAATCTAGTATGGTCTTGGTATAAAAAGAGTTTAAATCAGTGCTACCGTCCTTTTCTTTGTTTAAAAGACATTCATTTGGATAGTAAATGAGAGTGCATAGCTCATCTATTTGCTCTTTAGTGTAATCAGTAAAGACTAATCTTACCTTTTCTTTGATAACGCCTGAGGCGTTATTTAAGATATGTTTAAAAGCTTCATATTCGCCATGAATATCAGAAATAAAATGCTCTGTGCCTTTTGGCATAGATAAAACAGTATTGAGGTTAATCAGCTTGGTATAAACCGCATAACGGTTGTCATACTCTCTTGAGAGCAACTCAAGATATCTATGTCTTTGTAACATTTTATTTTCCTAGCTTTTATTTTGTTTTAGCTTATCTTTTTATAAGATATTGGATCTTAATGGTGTAAGGTATCACGATATACAATTTGCGCAAAGTGAGCACTAATAAAGACACTGTGCACCAAAAGAGCCAATATATCTACTGTTCATTTATCTTATGTTCACTATAGTTTGCTGCAATAGAGTAAATCTTTTCACAATCGCTCTTATATAAAACAACAAACTTACCTTCACTATTGTTTTGCTCATCTACACCGAGCATACTCAAAAGCAAAGGAATGTCTTCAGTTTTAGCTCCAATTTCTTTAAATGACAAAGGCATTCCTATTGATTTAAAGAAACATCTTAATGCATCAATACCGGCACTTGCTGTTACTGAAGGGTCGTCAAAGTCAAATGCAACATTAAAGACGTTTGAAGCAAAACGGGCAAATCTCATGACGTCATGCTTTAAAACATACTCCATCCAGGCAGGAAACATTACCGCAAGTCCTGCTCCATGAGCTACATCATATAAAGCTGATAACTGATGTTCTAAGTGATGAGTTGCCCAATCCTGTTCTCTATCAACCCCGCAGATATTGTTATGAGCTAAAGAGCCTGCCCACATAATATTTGCTCTTGCGTTGTAGTTACGAGGATCTTCCATTACTGTCTGAGAATTCTTAATGATAGCCCTCAATAAACCTTCACAGATGTTATCTGTAACATCAACACACTCTGAATTTGTAAAGTATCTTTCCATGATATGAGCCATCATATCGGTTATACCACAAGCTGTCTGGTATTTACTTACAGTATAGGTAAGTTCAGGATCTAATATGGCAAACAAAGGTCTGTTCAGTTCACTTGAGCATCCGCATTTAATGATATGACCGCCTATTGTCTTTTGAATTACAGATGAGGTTGAACTTTCAGAGCCAGCTGCAGGAATGGTAAGCACAGCGCCAACTTTTAAAGAGGACACGGGCTTTCTCTTTTTAAGATAAAAATCAAAAAAATCACCTTGTTCACTGTCAGCTACTCCTAATGAAATAGCTTTAGCTGTATCTATTACTGAACCACCACCTACAGGCAAGATGAAATCTACTTTTTCCTTTCTTGCTATTTCAATACCTTCATATACTAGATCTGCTCTTGGATTTGGCTTTACTCCACCTAACAAGGTGTAACCAATAGAAAATGATGCCAATTGATCTTTAATTGATGAGATAAGACCAGAGCGAACAGCCGATCCTCCTCCATAGACAATTAAAACTTTTTTATATCCAAGTGAAGAGATAATCTGACCTACTTTAGAACTAACGCCTTGACCGAAGATGTATTTTGTAGGTAAACAGTATTGAAAGTTTTCCATAAAATTATCCTTACCTATGTACGCTTATCTGATTAGCTTAAGTTTATTGAAAAAGGCTTTATGAAAATTATACAGAATATGAAATAGATAGTTTTGACAAAGATTCAAGATTTCAACGTGCTTCAAGTATTTACCCATGAATATTCACGAATAGCAATTTTAAATTTAGATAGTCAATAAGATATCACCTTATATAATTCTCTAAAAGACAAATAATAATGCAATGTCCTAGATAATATTCATTGATTTTCTGTGTTTTTAATGATATTTTGGAATAAATTTCCAAGAATTAAATAAAAAAAAGGCAATAGTATGTTTGTTGACTTCTGTGTAAAAAATTTTAAATCATTTGATGACAAACAAATTTTTAGCTTGCTAAAAGACAAAGGTGATGAAAACCTTGATAACACATTTATTGTAGGTAAAAAGCAGAAACTGCAACTGCTAAAGTGTGCTGCTATTTACGGAGCAAATGCAAGTGGCAAAAGTAATTTAATCGATGCGCTACAAACAATGAAATCCATTGTTTTATTCTCATTAAAACATGTTAATAGCATTAATTTATTTCCATTTAAGCTTGCAAAAAGAAATTTAAGTGAACCAACTGAGTTTGAAGTAACAATTGTCGTGAATGATGTTAGGTACCAATACGGTTTTTCAGCGACAGCAGCAAAAATTATTGAAGAGTGGCTTTTTGCTTTTCCTAATGGTCATGTTCAAAAATGGTTTGAGAGATCATGGGATCAAAAAGATAGTGATTATGAATGGAGTTTTAGTCCCTCTTTTCCCGGAACGAAACAATCTTGGGTAAAACAAACTAGAAGTGACGCACTTTTTTTGACAACCGCAGTACAACTTAACAGTGAAAGGTTAAAGCCTATTTATGACTGGTTTAAAAATGAACTGTTTTTTTGTGATGATTCTGGCTTTTATCCAGAATTTACAGCTGAGCTGTGCGATAAAGGAAAAAAGGATATTATTCTAAAATTTTTGAAAGCTGCAGATTTGAATATTTCTGATATTTCTATCGAAGAAATAGATAATTCAACGGATGCATTTCCTGATGGATTTCCTGAGGAACTAAAAAACTTCTTAATAAAAAATATGCCTAAAAAGAAGAAGAAAATTAAAACGTTACACAGAGATAACAATGGCGATTTGGTTTCTTTTAACTTTTTTGAGGAATCTACAGGAACGAGAAAGTTGTTTGGATTTGCAGGTCCTATTATAGACGTATTAGAAAAAGGTTATACCCTTTTTATTGATGAGCTAGATGTAAACCTTCATCCAAAATTAGTTGAGTTTATTGTTAAACTTTTTAATTCCAAAGAGAACAATCCTAATAATGCTCAATTGGTTTTTACAAGTCATGATGTGTACGTTTTAGACCAAAATAACTTTAGAAGGGATCAAATTTGGTTTTGTGAAAAAAATGATAATCAAGCTACAGAAGTTTATTCCTTGCTCGAGTTTAGCCCTAACAAGAAAAAAGATAATTTAATTTTACGTTATCTATCAGGAAGATATGGGGCCCTACCAATAATCTCATCTTTTAATATGTTTAAAGGAGATAACTAGATGGGCTCTGATGACTTATTCAAAAAGAGAAAAGCACGCAAATTAAGAGACATTTCTAGAAAGAAACGAACAAGAGAGCTTTATAAAAGAGTTCTGATTGTTTGCGAAGGTCAAAAAACTGAACCTTTGTACTTTAATTCATTAAGAGAAGAGTATAGATTGCAGGCAACTGATATTTGCATTACAAACGCAAAAGGGTCAGATCCAATGAGTTTAGTCAAATACGCTATAGACTTGTATAAAAATTCGCAAAAAGTAGGTAACGATTTTGATTTTGTTTTCTGTGTTTTTGACAAAGATGATCATGCAAACTATAAGCAAGCAATCAATGAAATATCAAAAATAAAAAATAAGGCTGAGTTTCACGCTATCACATCTGTGCCTTGTTTTGAATTTTGGCTACTTTTACACTTTTGCTGTAAGGCAAAACCATTCAGATCAGTCAAAGATAAATCTGCTGCAGAGCAAGTTGTCTGCGAACTACAAAAACACATACCAAGATATAAGAAAGGAGATAAAAACACGTTTGAGCTGACAAAATCAAAGTTAAATAAAGCAATAAAGCATGCAAAAATTGTTAATGATGAAGCTAAAAAAGTAGGTACTGACAATCCATCAACCATGGTTGTTGATTTAGTAGAAACACTAATAAGTTTATCTCCTTTGAATAAAGAAAGTAGCTCTTAGAAAAAATTCAATATATGCTTTAATAATCTTTCTTTACAAAAATGAAATTGACCTGCAATACAGAACAGGTCTTTTTCAAAGTTAGTCAATTAGAGATATCCGCAAACAAGTATTCGTTACAATCAAAAGATAAATTCTCTTTACATATTTATTTGACCATATATGATTTTTTATCAAGCTAGTAAGGCTTGTATTCGTTTGATTTATGTATGAGTATTGAATATTTTGATTTTTCAAAATTTTAAGAAGAATTTTATTTGAAAGATTATGTTTTAAGAAAAGAGAGGCTGCATTGCACAGCCGAATAAGGCACCTCTGAAAGTTCCTGAACAAGAGCTGAGGTGATCTTGAAGATCAATGCCTAACTCTCAGATTTTGATAAGTAAATGAATAAACTGTTTAAACGATGTATGGGATCTCTTAGCTCTTAAGCATAAACAATACCTTCTAATGGAGCCTTATAAGACTGTAACAACTCAATCTCATTACGTGTTGCATCTAAGAGTGAAACATCAAGTTTCTCTATGACAATAACTGCATCACTGTAGGTGATTTCTTTCAGTTCACAGTCTTTTACAAGATCAAAAGATGCACCTAGCTTTGACAAAGTATTGCTAATCGCCTCTGTTGCATTTGCAATTTCTTTTCCATCTAAGGTTGAAACCAGTACTACCTTTTTTTGCCTTTAGAAATAATTTCAATTGCGTTTTCCAAAAGCAATTTAGAGTTTGCAACTTCTTTAGAAAATGAGCTTTCATGCAACACTGCAATATTCTTTATGCTATAAACATTCTTTAAATATTCAGCAGAAGTTAACTTACCTGAGAACAAATACTTCATGCCAAAGTATGCAGCTCCAATGAATACACCGAAAAATAAACCTGCAACTGTAAAGATCACAAGTTTCATAAACTTGTAACTCTCTAAAGTCTTCATCTTGACATCAATATCCTCAGGAGGCAGAGGTTGCACCTGATTTAAAATCTGGTTTTTCTTATTCTCTATTTCATTGTTGATCTTGATGACTGAATTATCAGTATCACGCTTTAAGTTGATTAGTCCTGCGTTATAAATTCGCTCTGTTGAGATTGGCTGGATCTTGATGATGTAGTCTTGACCGTAGAAC
>JBNMJE010000078.1:0-10294 GCA_050873645.1 Succinivibrio sp.
ATTCCATTTTTCGCTGCTATACACCAACGGCTAAGAGTTTGAGGCTTTATACCTAATTCATTAGCTACCTGTACTTGAGCAATTCCAGCATTTACTCTAGAAACTGCTGTCTTAATAAATTCTTCTGAATACTTATTTTTCCGTGCCATATTATTATCCTCACATATATTTTAATATGGGATAATTAATTCCGCTAACTGATCCTTAGTTCATCTTGTTTGTTAATAAAAGTCGGTGATCCCAAATTAGACCGGAACATAATTATCATCCTGCATCTTTAGACTTGGCTTTAAGTACTTAAGAAGTGCAGGCTTTTCATGTATCAGTCTCAATGCGATCTGAGCATACTTTATGTATTTATCTTTATGACCTTCAATGGCTTGTGTTAATTTATCTCCAATAAGCAGACTTGCTTTTTTTTGACTATCAGCAGTCTCTTCAAGAAAGAGCTTTTCAAATTTTATATAGGAAGAATAACATGCAATGTCGAATTGATTCTCAGCAGTTTGACGTATATCAAGATCTTTGTGCACTGTAGGTGGTACTAGTGGCAGGTTAATATCAAAAAGGCCTGCAACTTGACCTAGTTGTAATGAATAAACTACATTCTCATAGGTAAACATTTGCTCTGCAGTTGTTTTTAAGATCTTCTCTCCTTCCTCTTTTGTTTTATCATCAACATTTTTAAGTTGTGATGGATCTGCTAATGTAACTACAGTTTCGTCTGGTTTGTACAAAACATGGGCTAAGTAATGTACGTAGTTTTTGATAATAGTTAAGTCATCATTTAAGTCTGGCTTATCCTTATCTTTAATGAAACCCAACAAATTAAAGATGACATTAGGAAAGATCACTACATTTAGAGGATCACAGCCCCATTCATTTATGTTGAAGTAAATGTATTGAGTCCTTTCATGCAAAGCCTCGTCATGAACAACGTTCATAACTGTTTTTAGGAATCTGTCTGTTTTCAGGCTGTTTAAAGCTTCTTCATTTGCAGCGTTAAACTCATCATCAGATAAGTAGTCTTGAGTGCATTTTCTTAAAAGGTCTATGAGGATCTTACGATAGTCAAAGAAAAATTCTTTTTCATCATCAAAGTTAACACTTTTTACCAAAAGACTTTCTACACTGTCTTTAAACTCTTGTGCAATTGAACTTAATGGTGGTCTTATCTCGTTGTCATAGCTGTAAGTTGTTTTACTCTCGCCTACATCAACTTCTAATTGGTCAAAGAGCTTGCCTAAAATGAAAAAGATATTGATGTACTTATAGTACTTGTTGTTGAAAATATCAGGACTCTTCTTTAAAAGACCACTTGCAGTGCTTAACTGCATTTGATCTGAATACTGATTTAGAATAACCAGAAAGTTTATGCCCTTTTCTTGAGCTGAAATTGGATCTCTAACTCTAAAAGAGTAATTGAGTAAGTTATAAAACAATTGATAACCGTGGAACATTCCTGGTGCAGTACCTGTAAGGGACTTGATTGCTTCAATTAGCTTATTTTTGATTTCATCTCTTTTTAGGTCAACACTGTAAGTTACTTTCACTTTATTCTCCAATTGTCTTTTGCTCTAATATCATGGTATTAAGCGAATATTTAATTTTGTACATCATGGCATAAGCTATCTTATTTGCAAGTAAAAATATCTTTTTATATGATCTAGTTAATGACTGATCTTGTGTGTGCTGTGTCAACAAGGTGTGCTTTATTTACACAAAAAGCTTTACCTGCAGAAAAGTAACTTTCACAGAAAATAAGCACACAGTATGAATAAATTGGAGTATTCAATGAGCAACAAATTTGTAGAAATCAATCCAGACGATTTTAATTACAGTGCTTTTAAGTTAATTGCAAAAGACTGGTTGCAGATCACCGCAAAAGCAGGCGATAGAGTAAACACCATGACCGCATCTTGGGGTGGTGTAGGTCAGATGTGGGGTAAGAATGCTGCCTTTATCTTTATCAGACCACAGCGTTTTACTAAGACCTTAGTAGATAAGTCTGAGGTATTAACCTTACAGGTATTACCTGAGTCACTTCGTAAGACCAATTCATATTTTGGCAGAGTAACTGGATTTGATGAGGATAAAATCAAAGCTTCAGGTGTAACCGTTCTATCAGAAGGTGAGCATGTTTACTTTGATGAGAGTGATGTGGTCCTATTCTGTCGCAAGATGTATGCTCAGGAACTGAATAAAGAGAGCTTTATTGATAAGAGCAATATCGACAAATGGTATCCACAAAGTGACTACCACACCATGTATGTTGTAGCTATTGAAAAACTGTTAGTATCAGAGAACTTCAAGAAAGCTCATAACCTCTAATCAGCTTTCACCATTTCATCATAACAGCATTTCTTTTAAGGCAGAACTTAGTTTCTGCCTTAGTCAAAACTACATTTTTTGATTTCTAAAAATTAAAGATTGCGAAGTAAATCACATTTATGTATAATTGCGCAACATTTTTTGAGGCGTGTCTAATTTAAGGTTGAGTCGCGGGTTTTAGGCTCATGTGCGTGTGTCTGTAAAGTATTAAAAATCTAATATCTATCTATAGAGCATGTCGTTAAGATAAGACGCTCCTCTTATTCAGGAGCATAAATGTCAGATATTAAAGAAAAAGATATCACTACCACTGTAGGCGGTGAGGAAAGCTTATTAGTTAAAGAAGCAGAAAAGTTAACTGATACTGAGTTAACTGATGAGACTGATGAAAACATTGTTACTTTTGACGATTTAGGTTTGTCAAAGGAAGTTTTAAAAGCAGTTCATGATTTAGGCTTTGAATCTCCTACTCCTATTCAAGAAAGATCAATTCCTGTTGTTCTAGAAGGCAGAGATATGATTGGTCAGGCTCAGACCGGTACTGGTAAAACTGCAGCTTTCTCTTTACCTATTCTTTCAAAGTTAGATTGTAAAGAGCAGTGCATCCAGGCTTTGGTTTTAGAGCCAACAAGAGAACTTGCAATTCAGGTTGCTGAAGCTTGTCAGCTATTTTCAAAGTATTTAAAGAACTTCAGAGTAGCACCTATTTACGGTGGCGCTTCATATGAGAATCAGATCCGCTCATTACGCCACGGAGCACAGATTGTTGTTGCAACTCCAGGTCGTTTAATCGATTTAATCGAGCGCGGTAAGGTTGATTTATCAAACTTAACTCATATGGTTATCGATGAAGCTGATGAAATGTTACGTATGGGCTTTATTGATGATGTTGACTGGATTTTAAGCAACACTCCAGAAACTCGTCAGACTGCTCTGTTCTCAGCAACCATGCCACCTGTGATCGCTCGTATTGCTAAGAATCACTTAAAAGATCCTGCTGATGTTCGCATTGAGTCAAAGACTACCACTGCTACAACAGTTCATCAGCGTTACTGGATTGCATCTGGTGCTCATAAGATTGATGCAATGACCAGAATCTTAGAAGTTGAAAACTATGATGCTGTAATTGTATTCGTTCGTACCAAGACCGATGCTGAAGACGTATCAAACCGTTTAATGGCAAGAGGCTTTGCTTGTGCTGCTCTACACGGTGATATTCCACAGCGTCAGCGTGAAAAGATCATCGAAAGATTAAAGAAAGGTCAGTTAGATATCATTATCGCAACTGATGTGGCAGCTCGCGGTTTAGACGTAGACAGAATTACTCACGTATTCAACTACGACATTCCATATGACGCTGAGTCATATGTACACAGAATCGGTAGAACCGGTCGTGCTGGCAGAACTGGTGAGGCAATCTTATTCGTATCTCCACGAGAGAGAAGAGCATTACGTTTAATTGAGCGTGTAACCGGTCAGAAGATCGAGCCTATGCAGATGCCTTCAATTGCAGATGTTAACAAGGCAAGATTAGAGAACTTTAAGAATCAGGTTTTACAGACTATCGAAGAAGGTGGTCTTGAGACTTATGAGGAAGTTATCTCTGAGTTACTGTCAGATGATGCAATCGAAGTTGAAACTTTATGTGCTGCATTAGCTAAGATGGTACAGAAAGACGGTACCTTATTGTTAGATGACAGCAAGCCAGAACCTCGCATGAGAACCTTTGACGATGACAATCGTTCAGAGAGAGGCGAGCGCGGTGACAGAAGAGAAAGAAAACCATTCCCAACAGCAGAGGCTGCTCCATTACGTGAGTTCCCAGATATGGCAATGGTAAGATTCCGTGTTGCTGTTGGCCGTAAGGATGGCGTAAAACCAGGTCAGATCGTTGGCGCTATCGCTAACGAGGGTAACATCGAGTCTAAGTATATCGGTGAAATCTCAATTTTTGATACCTTTACTACTGTTGATTTACCTGATGGTATGCCAAAGGACACCATGCATATTCTGTCTCAGGCAAGAGTATGTGGCAGACCTTTAGATTTACGTATCTATACTGCTGAACCTCCTCGTTCTAGAGGTGGCAGAGATTGTGGCAGAAGAGACAGACCTTTTAACCGTGATCGTGATTTTGACAGACAAGGTCAGAACTCAGGTCGTGATTTTAGAAAATTTGAAGGTGAGAGACGTTCATCACGTTCAGGTGGCAGAAGACGTCCTGATTTTGGTGGCTTCGATAAGAGATCATCTTCAAGAAAGGGTAATGACAAGGGCGGTTTCCGCAGTTCTTACTCAGGTCGTCGTGAAGGCTTTTAAGATTTAATCTCCACAACAGAGCCTTGCTTGCAAGGCTCAACCTATAGTTACAGTATTTCCTTCTGCAATAGAAGGAAATAATCCTTACTTCTTATTATTGTCTAATATTTTTATTATTTCTTTAGCAACTGCGTTTACAACTGGGACAGCAACTGAATTTCCGAACTGTTTGTAAGCTTGCGTATCTGAAACAGGAATAATAAAATTCTTTGGAAAACCTTGCAATCTAGAAGCTTCTCTTGGTGTTATTTTTCTTGGATTTTTGCCTTCTTGTTCGATTAATATTTCACTACCATCTTTATAATATCTGGCACTTAATGTATTTGAATACTGAGAATCTTCATTAAATAAAGTGTATCCAAAACCTTTTCCTGCATTCTTATTGGCAATTTTTCGCCTTTGGTGTCCTTCCCACAAAGCATCAGAAATCGTGTATTTTGCATCTACATTTGTATCTAGGATATCTCCTAGTTTGGTTGGAGTGCATGGAGGTACTGGGTATTTAAAATCCTTATAGTTAGAAACCAGTTCTTTGTTGAAACCAACGATATAGATCCTTTCTCTGTTTTGAGGTACACCAAAATCTTTTGCTGCTAAAATCTTTTCAACCACATAGTAGCCGAGATCAAGTAAAGTATTTTTAATTACTTTATAGGTATTGCCTTTATCATGAGTAAGTAATGTTTTGACATTTTCAAGTAAAAAAGCTTTTGGTCTTTTTTCTTTTAAGATTCTAGCTATTTCAAAAAACAGTGTGCCTCTTGTGTCCTCAAATCCTTTTCTAAGACCTGCTTGACTGAATGCTTGGCAAGGAAAACCACCTACAAGGATATCGTGATCAGGAATATCAGATGCATCAATTTTTGTAATATCACCAGCGGGCTCATCCCCAAAATTTGCCATATATGTCTTTACGGAGAATTTATTGAATTCTGATGAGAAAACAACGTTAACTTTACCAGTAAGATAAAAGCCTAGTCTAGTTCCTCCTATACCTGCAAAGAGATCTATCATCTTGTATGTGGCACCGAATTTATTTGGAAAAGGTATTTCTTCTGTGAAATCTAAAATCTTTTCCAATTCAAGATTATTTGGTGAAGATTCTCCTTTTTCCCACCTTCTGATGGTTCTGTCCCCAAATTTAGGCATGCCTACAGCATCGGCCAACTCTTTTTGGGTCATATTTAAACGAATTCTTTTTTCTTTTATTAGTTGTGCGCTTGTTTTATTATTTGGGTTTGATAACATAATCATTATACGTAACTTAGTGTTGATGTGTCTGTTTTAGGACATTATGTCCTCTAATTGACACAAATTATAAAACCAATTTTTAGTAAAATACAGAGAAATTATGAAATTTAAAAATAAAACCGAATATGAAGAATACATTAAACGCGAAAGACGAGATCACTTCATAACCCCTTTTGATCTTGCTTATGAAACTTTCATTCAGTTGAAGTTCGACAAACAGCCAGTTGATTTTTTTAGACAAAACGCAAGTTCATTTATTGAACAAATGAGAGATGCTTGTTGGAAAGACTTCCAAGAGCACGAAAAAGAGTTTACAAGAAGAATGCTTGTTTCTTTGATTGATAAAGACAAGTATGGAACAATGGATCCCATAGAAGCAATTGAAGGTTTTGTAACTGAATATCCTGATTATCTTTACGCTCTGTGTCTGTCAAATACACAGTCTAGAAGAAGTAGAGCTGGCAAAGAATTTGAAGCAATCTTAGAATTGCTTTTAGTTGGTTGTGACATCCTTGTAGATTCACAAGGTGTGGTAGGAAAAAAGACCTTTGAAGAATTTGGTCTTGGAAAATTAGTTGATTTTGTGTCTCCAGGTGCAGTTCATTTTACAATGAACAAACGCTATACAACGCTTATTTCAGCAAAAACTACTTTAAGAGAAAGATGGCAAGAAGTTCCTGAGGAAGTTGATAGAACAGGTATTAGTCAGATGTACTTAGCAACTCTTGACGAAAATATTACTGGAGAGACCTTAGACATTTTGTATGAAAAGAATATTACCATAGCAACAACTTGTTCGAATAAAGACTCTAAATATCAAGAGCACGCTAATGTTGAAAGTTTTGAAAAAATGGTAAGTGAAGCTTTGGAAAATGCAAGAAAATGGGATGATGTTTCCTTCAAGGATGTCCAAGCTCAAAAGATCATTGATAATTTTAACAATCAATTAAAACGTCATGCAAATCATGAGTATCTGAGAAATTATTACCAGAATAAGCTAGATAATTTTTCTAAACAGGTAGGTAAATCTAACAAGTAATTTTCTACTGATCAAAAAAATCCAGACCTTGGTCTGGATTTTTTACAGATTGAATTTTCTTTACAGAACTAAGCTAAACGTTTTAGCTTTGCCATATAGAATCCATCAAATCCTGATGATGGCATGATGTGCTTGTCTTCAATAAGTTCAAACTTACCTTCGTTCTCTTTTAAGAAAGCAGCTATTTGATCTTCATTTTCAGAAGGCATGATTGAACAGGTTGAGTAAACCACAATACCGCCAACTTTAGCCATTTTGCTGTAACGGTTTAGAATGTCTTTTTGAGTATTTCTGATGTCATTTAAATGCTCACGACCATCACGCCATTTTGAATCTGGCATACGTCTAATCACACCTGTTCCTGAACAAGGAGCATCGATTAACACTCTGTCAGCAGTTTCATACATTCTCTTGATAACTTTAGTTGAATCGATAACTCTAGGCTCGATGTTAAATGCACCAGCTCTTTTAGCTCTTTTCTTTAAATCATCAAGTTTCCACTGCTCAGTATCCATAGCAATGATGACACCTTTGCCTTCCATGGAAGCTGCTAACTGTAAGGTTTTACCGCCAGAGCCTGCGCAAGCGTCGATAACTCTCTCACCAGGTTTTGCCTCAACAAAAGAACCAATTTGCTGAGAGCCAGCATCTTGCTGTTCAAATCTGCCTTCTTTAAAGGCTTTAGTTCTAAACAATGCTGAATTTGAGGTAACTTCAAGAGCTGTTGGAACTCCTGCTACAGATTTAGTTACTACACCTTCTTCAGAGAGTGCATGAGCTAATTCATCACGAGTACCTTTTAAGGTATTTGTTCTAATGAATCTCTTAGCTTCCTGTCCTAAAGCATGACGCTCTTCGTCCCACTTGCCTTTTAATTCAGCAGCACCTAGTTCCTGCAACCATAAAGGGCAACCGTCATTGTACATAGGCTCATCTTTAGCCTGAGCAATACGTTTTTTAAGACCGCGTCTGTCAAAACCTTCTTCACCTTCTAACTCAGGTAAAGGCCAGTCTCTGTAAGCACAGAATGAGAAAGTTAAACGACCTACGTGTCTTTCAAAATCTGAAGGTCTCTTTAAATTGGCAACGAAGGCAAATAAAGATAAGCGAGAGAACATGAAGTTAATCTGCTTAATTAGGAAACCTTGCTCAACAGGATCGATCTTAACTTTGTTAAACCAGTAGGCATAAGCTCTATCTAAAGAGTTATGCATTACTAAAACGTCCTCAAGAATTGAGTTTACTAGTCTTAACTGGAAAGCAGAAAAGCCCTTGCGACGCACAAACTCAACATGCTCATCTTGAGCTTTGAATTTACTCTCTTCTCTTATCTTGTTCTTATTATCATAACGAGACTTGAAAGGACGCTTTTCTTTTGAGAATCTTTCAGTCTTTTCCTCATCACCTTTCTTAAATGATTTTCTTTTAAAATCTCCATTACGGCTAAAGTTAGGCTTTTTTGAAAATTCCTTTTTAGCACCATCTTTTTTTACGAAAGGCTTTTTAGAAAAGCTTTTTTGTTCAAATGTCATATAGACCTCATTTCTTCAAAGTGCCTTTTTTACTCTTTACCCCATAACCTGATTGCTTTAAGGTAAAACCCTCACGGTTGACCCAAACATCAAGTCCGTTTCTGACATTGCCAGCGACAATGGCAGCAGCTAACGAGGCACTTTTAAATTTCAAATCTTTAGTGAATACAAAGCAGTTATTCTCAGGATCAAGTTTTAATGATCCGTCTGACAGCAGTTTTTCTCTTTGATCATCAACGTGTTCTGGAGTAGATGACACGTGTTCTAATACAGCCTGTGATCCTTTGGTTACCACAAAATAAGGTTTTGATCTGGTGCCTTCTGGATAGCCTTTTGCTGTAAGGTTTTTAATAGAAAAAGTGTAGAGCTCATGTTCACCTAAGGGCGCAGTATGCTTTAAAAGACCTTTTAATGCCACTAATTGAGTGTAAATCTCAATTGGAATAATGGCATGGGTCCTTTTGCCTTTTTCGTCAGTAATAAAGTGAACTTCTCTATCTGCCATGCTTCATATTTCTAATACAAATAATGGCATATTCTAACATTAAAAAAGGCTGCATTTTGTGCAGCCTTATAAGATCTAAACTTTTTATTACTGACGGTAAGTCTTTAGGAAGTGCTCCAATCTATCACAAGCATCATTGATGATGTCAATTGAAGGAAGGAATACAACTCTAAAGTGGTTTGGCTCAGGCCAGTTAAAGCCGGTACCCTGAACAATCAGCATCTTTTCTTGCTTTAGTAGGTCCATTGCAAATTTCTGATCGTCCTTGATATTGAACTTCTTATCAAGCTTAGGGAACATATACAGAGCACCATGAGGTTTTACTACAGTAATACCATCAATAGCACTTAATCTATCATACATGGCTGTTCTTTGCTGATACAAACGGCCACCAGGAATGATAAGTTCATTGATACTCTGATATCCGCCTAGAGCTGTCTGAATAGCATGCTGTAGAGGTACGTTTGCACATAAACGCATAGCCATCATCAGCTTAATGCCGTCAACAAAACCCTTATTACGTTTTTCAGGACCTGTAATTAAGATCCAACCCATTCTAAAACCGCAAGCTCTGTATACTTTTGATAGACCGTTGAAGGTAACTACTGTTACATCATCAGCTAAAGTACAGATACTTCTGTGTGCAACATCATCGTATAAGATCTTGTCATAAATTTCGTCTGCGAAGATTACAAGATCATTCTGTCTTGCAAACTCTACGATCTCTTGTAAAAGAGGGGTAGGGTATACAGCTCCTGTAGGGTTATTAGGATTGATAAGAACGATACCTACTGTTCTTGAGGTAACTTTCTTTTTCATATCCTCAATATCTGGATACCAGTTAGCCTGTTCATCACACATGTAGTGAACAGCTTTACCGCCAGCTAGGTTAATAGCAGCAGTCCATAATGGGTAGTCAGGAGCTGGTACTAAAACTTCATCACCGTTGTTTAACAGTGCGTTCATAGTCATAGTAATAAGCTCTGAAGCGCCGTTGCCGATAAAGATATCGTCAGCATCGACGTTCTTCATCCCCTTTTGCTGGTAGTACTGCGCGATGGCTTTACGGGCTGGAAAAATACCATTAGATTCGCAGTATCCTTGAGAATTAGGTAGAGAACGGATAACATCGCGAACCACCTCTTCAGGCGCCTCAAAACCAAAGGTCGCAGTGTTTCCAATGTTAAGTTTTAAGATCCTCTGACCTTCCTCTTCCATACGAAGAGCTTCTTGATGTATCTTGCCTCTAATGTCGTAACAGACATTATCGAGCTTATGAGATTTTTGTAATAATTTCATATTTCACCCGTTAAAAAA
>JBNMJE010000079.1:0-10197 GCA_050873645.1 Succinivibrio sp.
TACACTATTTTAAGAAAAAATCAAGTTTTATTTCGGAAAATGTCGGAACTTTTATCAGATATTTCAGTATGTAAACTAAATTAGGTGAAATTTTGTCAGGTTAAAAATATAGTGTAAGAACTATGACCGAGATCTTAGGGGCAAAACTACTCTCTTTTAGAACTTTAGTGCACTAAAAACAAGCATTGTCATTTCTCTATCACGTTCTTAGTTTTTTTTTAGCTTTAAAAGGTTATCATTGTTAAATAAAGTAATGAGCATTAACTGTATTTAAAACATAGCTCAAAAAGCACATACAATTCTTAACAATAAAGAATAAGACTTAAAGAATCACACATGCGTAAAGATTATGTAATGGGCAACAGCGCAATTGCTGCAGGCGCTTTGTGCTCTGGTGTAAAACTAGTTGCAGGTTATCCTGGAACTCCTTCAACCGAGATCATCGAATCGATTTTCCATGCACCACATGATGGTGTTCACCTTGAATGGTCTGTAAACGAGAAAGCTGCCATGGAAGTAGCTACCAGTGCTGCTTATTCAGGTGCGCGCTCAATGGTGACCATGAAACAGGTAGGTCTTAATGTAGCCTCAGATCCTTTAATGAGTTTAGCTTATGTAGGCGTCAAAGGTGGTATGGTCATAGCAGTAGCTGATGATCCAGGTCCTATCTCATCTCAGACAGAGCAGGATACTAGACGTTTTGCATCATTTTGCAGAATTCCGGTACTCGATCCTGCCTCCCCTGAACAGGCTTTTTACATGGTTCAGGATGCATTCGAGTTGTCAGAGAAATACCATACCCCAGTAATTCTCCGCCCTACTACTCGTGTCTGCCATGGTTATGCTTCAATTGAGTTTGATGAGAACTACAAGGTAAAACCATATGAAGGCTTTGTAAAAGACTCAAGTAAATGGGTGATCTTTCCAAAGCTCTCAAACAGAAATCATGCTTTAATTGAAGAGCGCAATGTTCAGTATGGTAAGGATTTAAGCTCCTACAGATTTAATACTGTAACCGGTAAAAAGGAAGGTTGCAGGAAAGCTGTATTAGCCTCAGGCGTAAGCTATGCCTATGCTAAAGAATACCAGACAGAGCACGAAGATGTATGCTTAATTCAGGTTGCAACACCTTATCCATTACCTGAGGACTTTATTCTAAAGGCAGTATCTGATCTTGATGAGGTTATATGCCTTGAAGAGTTAAGTCCTTATCTTGAAGAAGAACTGTTAAGAGTAGCAGGTCGTCATCACTTAAAGCTCAATGTAAGAGGCAAACTTACAGGAGATGTACCTCACTCAGGTGAGTTATCTGTGCTCAAGGTATCTGAAACTTTGGATAAGTTCTACGACATTGAGTCAGAAGAGATTAAGTTTATTGCACAGACTCCAGACCTGCCAGTTCGTCCTCCTGTATTGTGCGCTGGCTGTCCACACCGTGGCGCCTTCTATGCTGTAAAAGTTGCAATGCGCAAAAAGAAGACTTACTTCTGTGGTGATATTGGCTGTTATACCTTAGGTAATGCCTCCCCATTAGATATGGTTGACACATGTTTGTGTATGGGCGGTGGTGTGACTATGGCTCAGGGCTTTAACTTTGTTGATCCTGAAGCTACCTCATTTGCTTTTATCGGTGATTCAACCTTCTTCGCCTCAGGTCTTACAGGTGTAGTCAACGCTGTTTACAACGAAGCTAATATCATTATCTGTATCTTAGATAACTCCACTACCGCAATGACAGGTCACCAACCTCACCCAGGTACTGGCTTTAACCTTATGGGAAACTTTGTAGACAAAGTTGATATTGAAGCGGTACTAAAAGGTATTGGCGTTAAAAAGGTAGTTAAAACTGATCCTTTAAATCTTAAAGCATCAGTTGCAGCTGTAAAAGAATGCGCTGCTATCAAAGGCGTTAAAGCTATTATCTTTAAGTCACCATGTATCTCTATCGTAAAGAGCACTAAAAAGTGCACTATGACTGAGAAGTGCAAGGACTGCAAGATCTGCATCAAGCAGTTAGGATGTCCTGCTACTATTATTAACAACGGCAAGGTAACCATTGATGAGAGTCTGTGCACTGGATGCACTCTCTGCTCTCAGGTATGTCCTCATAAAGCTGTTGCAAGTAATGGTGATGAAGGCACATGTGAAGTAAAAACAGCTGAGAAAACAGATAAGAAGGTAACTCATGAATAAAGACATTCTTATATGTGGTGTAGGTGGACAAGGTACAGTTCTAGCCTCAAAACTTACAGCATCAGCTGCTATGAGAGAAGGTAATATCGTTCATTCAGCTGAAACTATTGGTATGGCACAGCGTGGTGGTTCAGTAACAAGCCATGTCAGAATCGGTGATAAGGCATTCTCACCTTTAATTCCTGATGGTAAGGCTGACTTGATCTTAGCCTTTGAACCTGCTGAAGCTGTACGCAATTTACACTTCCTGAAAATTGGTGGAAGTGTGATTGTAAATTCTCATCCTGTAAAACCGATTACCGAATCTTTAAAAGATACCGGTTATGACGGTACAGAGATGATTGAGTTTTTAAAGTCACACAAAGTTAAAACCTGTGTGGTTGATGCTGATGAAATTTGCAGACCATTTGGTTCATCCAAATTCTTTAACATCATTATTCTTGGAGTAGCAGCCGGTGCTGGTCTTTTAGGTATTAGCAAAGACTCCATGATTTTAGAAATCGAACAAAAAGTTAAAGCAAAGTTTGTTGAAGTTAACAAGAAAGCTTTTGCTGCAGGATTAAAAGTAGGTGAAGAATATGCTGCTCAATGAAAAACAGCTGTCACTAGTAGACAAGCAAATTAAAAGACTGATTAAATCAGACAGCTTCTATGGCAAAAAGTATCGTGAATCAGGTATTACTGAATGTAAGAACCAAGACGATTTTGACAAGATCCCTTTCTCTTGCAAAGACGACTTAAGATTTGCCTACCCTTTGGGCATTCAGGCTGTAGATGACAGCGAGATTGTTAGAATTCACTCATCATCTGGTACTACAGGTCGACCTGTGATCATTCCTTATACAAAAAAAGATGTTGATGACTGGGCTACTATGTTTGCACGCTGCTATGAAACAGCAGGTGTTACTAAAGAAGATAGAGTACAGATCACCCCAGGCTACGGTCTGTGGACAGCTGGTATCGGTTTTCAGGCAGGTTGTGAAAAGTTAGGTGCTATGGCTGTGCCTATGGGTCCTGGTAACACCGATAAACAGCTGACTATGATGATGGACTTAAAATCAACAGTTCTGTGTGCAACCTCATCATATGCCCTGCTGTTATCAGAGGAAATTACACGTCGTGGTATTCGTGACCAGATCTTTTTGAAAAAAGGTGTTATTGGCTCTGAGCGCTGGAGCGAAAAGATGCGTAACACCATCAAAAAGAACTTAGGTATTAAGCTTTATGATATCTATGGTCTAACCGAAATCTACGGTCCTGGCATCGGTATTAGCTGTGATGCTGAGAACGGAATGCATTACTGGGATGATTACGTATATATCGAAATCATTGATCCTGAGACTGGTAAGAGAGTTCCTGATGGAGAGCCTGGTGAAATTGTAATCACTACTCTAGTAAAAGAAGGTGCTCCTCTATTACGCTTTAGAACTCATGATCTTTCAAGAATTATTCCTGGTGAATGCTCATGTGGTAGCAAGTTCCCTCGTCTTGATATTATTCAGGGTCGAAGCGATGATATGTTCAAGATCCACGGTGTTAACATGTTCCCAAGCCAGATTGAAGGCATTCTGGGAATGGTTGATGGTGTGGGCAGTGAATACAGAATTATTCTTGCTCGTGATGTTGATACTCACAAGGATGTGCTCCACATTACTGCTGAAGCTGAAGGTAGAGTTGACTTTGGTAAGACCGCTCAGACAATTGCAAAACTTGCTAAGTCTAAGTTAGGTGTAACTCCTCATGTCGCTATCGCACCTGTTGGTACTTTAGCTAGAAGTGAGAAGAAGACCAGACGAGTTGAAGATCAGAGAGATCAGTAAAACTCATATAAAATGCCTAACAGAGAGCTTTCTTTGTTAGGCATTGTTATTCCTGAAGTTACAACCACGTTATCATTTGATTAACGCAACACCAGCCTCTTCTAATCTTCTTAATAATGCCTTTTTACCAGAATGTTTGGTAACAATGTAGTTTATTAGTTTTGCTTTCTTGCTGTCTTGTTTGTAGATCTTATAAAGATCGAATAGCATTACTATCCAACAGGCAATATCATCATAAAGGCTAGATCTCTTTGATATAAGAGCACTTTCAATAAGGTTATTAAAGTTCATATCAATAACAGAGAACAATTTGTCTTCATAGTTATTTTGAACAGATGTGTTTTCTAACCACAGTTTCATCAGCTCTTTTGATGAAGGTACAGCATCTAGCAACTTAGCTTTATTTAACGAAAACATACTCAATTTCCCAAAAGTAGAAGAATATAAAGTAAACAGCGTTGATGACTCTGAATGAACAAATTCATAAGCTCTTTTTTTGCAATCTTTTTTTGACAAAAGGAGATACACTAACAAGAGACCATGATAGAACAAGGAATCTTTATAAGACTGATCGTTAAGTAATCTTTTGTCACAACCGCACAGATCAATGACTCTGCCATCAAGAATTCTCATCAAACGGTAACCATTCTCCGAAATATCATCATTAAATCCGCTATAAACTAAACCACATATATTGGATACTTCGATTGATTTATTGTCACCATAATATGCTTCGTAAATATCCTGAATTTTTACGTCGTACTTATGATAATCATCTGAATAATAGCGAAGCTTTAGATAATTTACAGGATTAGTTTTCAATGAGAATAATTCTAAACACAAGTTCTCAAGATCTTTTTGTCTTTTGAGTTTCTTGGAAAAGAGAATTCCCTGTTCAATAAGATCTTCTTTTTCACCAAAGTCTGACGGAATTTTAGGAATGGACTTTATAATCAAATCCAACATTGATGATAACTCTTCATTGCAATCATCTTCATTGTTTGATTTTTCTATTGATGTAGCTACTCCATCTAAAAGAGAATCAACGTACCTTTTCATAAGTCGAGGATAGGTCTTAAGGTACTTTTTAGCTTCTGATACTTGTTGTTTTTTAGAAGAAAGATTATCAAAAAGGCTATATATCAATGTATCAGCGTTATAAAAATCTTGATTTATAAAATCTTGGATGAGACGTTCGTAAAACTCATCTATGTCTTTTAAATCTATATTTTGGAAATCCTTTAAAGATGAAAAATCTAGATTAAGTTCGAAATCATTCTTCATCAGCAATGACGCTATGACTAAAATTCTATCCACTTCATCAAAATTAAAGTAAATGAAAGGGACAACAGCGTAAGTTACTTCAGATATTGCACGTTTAGGTACTAGCTGATATTGAGAAAAATCCCTAAAGAAAAGAGATTGAACACCATGGTACGATGCAAGAGACCCTTTTACTTTCACCTCTAGATTAAGAAGTTTTTCTACTAAAGGCCAGCCTTTTGCAAACAAGCCATATTCATAACACTGATGGACAGCGTCACATGCTTTTTTAATTTTCTTTATAAGGTCAAAATGATCTTTAAAAAAGAACTCACAGTTATCATCTAATTCATCGTAGTTATGATGGCGGTAATCGTAAAACTCATTGTAGACGCTATCTAAATAAGCCTTTTTAGGATCTAAGGTTGAAAAGTAATCTACAAGCTCATCTACTTCTTTAGAGATTTTATCTTCAATTTTCTTATCTTGAGAATTGTCGTCCACACCAATCTTTAAAAGAGACAATATGTCGAAATCTGTATTTTTGCTTGTTTTTGAAGCTTCAATTTTTGCTTTTACTAGCTTTTTATAGAAATCATCTCTATCTTCTTCAGGTAAATCTCTAGCTAGCTCTCTAATGAATAAATGTAAGGTCTCTTTATTACCTTCAAGACATACATTATCAATTGCGGTAAGGAATGTTTTTAAATTCATGATTGGCTACTATTCTTTAACAGTGATTACTAATTCTTACGTGGATCAATACTCGTTTGAAAAACTTTGCTCTAATAACGTCTAGACCAAGCTTCAAAGTCATCTTCATATCCATCACCTTTTGCGGATATAAGTTTGAAACCATTCTTTTGGCACCACTTTCCTACATAATATTCGATTTCAAAATCTTCAGTGTTAGGTGGGTAATATTCATCACCTTCACAATAATCTGAAAATACGCTATCAAGATAATCTTTGAGATCCTCTTCATAAACGTCAGCAATCTCTTCATCTGTTATAAAAGGATTGTCTTTAAGCATTCCATCTATCAACGAGGTATTAAGACTATCTTTTAAAGGAGCTACTTTAATCTCTGCACTATAGTGACAGTCCTCTGATCCTTGAGAGCACTCCCATGTGCTGTCTCCTTCCCATGAAATATCGAGTTTCATTTTAAGAAAATAATCTAAACCTGAGTTCTTATTATCTTCCCAGTTCTTCTTATTCTCATCAGAAAACAACTCATGATAAACGTTGGCTAGTTCATCACTGATGGCATCAGATAAACAGCAATCATCTTTAAGAATAGATGAGATCTTTTGAATGCTCTTACTTTTACCTTTTAAAAGAAGAGCAGGAACTTCTACTAGTAGTGAACTTAAAACACTCATAGCCACCTTTTTAGAACAAATCCCATTAGCTACTAAAGATAAGTATACGTCATAAGGCTTGTTCTTTAAGTAATCAAAGCCATTGGTATCAATGATGCTTTTAATGGCTTTTACTAGCTTTGTTTTGTTTTTGATTAAGGTATCCGGCTTATTCTCAGAACTTGAGGTAGATTTTGTCATATTGGTTCAATTAACTTAAGATTAAATAACTTTCAACCCTTTAATTTACCACTTATTCAGGTTGACTTTGGAGTATTTTGGAAAGGATCTTTGAACTGCTCTGCTAAATTAGAAGCGAAAAGACTTTTTGCTTTCTTCTATTTTGTATTTTGCAGCAGATTATTCAAAAGGACTACACATTGATTCAGAAAAGACTGCTCTTATTTTGCACTGGTAGCAGAATGCATCTTTTGATAACTATAGGCCCCCGACTTCGTCACTTATCTTAGCGAGGAAAGACTAATGTCATGTAAGAGCAAAAAGAGATCTTAAGCTTATTAAGCAAAAGCCCACGTTAAAGTGGGCCTGATTTGGCCTACATAAATAAAACTATGCTCTAAAGGTGGTATAAGCAATCCACATAGTCAGAAGAAACAAACATATAGCAACAAACCAAATGATCATTTTTTCTTCTCCTTCAAAGTAATAACCAATATTACACTAAACATCAATAGACATATAATATTACCTACAATTATAGGCTCTAAAACATTTTTTCTCCAATCTGTAAATTGAATTATGTCGTCGTAATTTACATAGTAATAAGAACATATGCCACATAATATCAAGAAACAAGCCTTGATTATACCAACGTATATCTCTTTTTTATCTTCGACCTTCATTTTTCCTCTTTAGTTCATACCTAATTTATTATGTGTATCTGCTATATAATGCTCTACACGTTTCCAAAGACTCAGAATAACATGTTTTATCTTTTGGAAAATAACTTCTGTGATAAAAAAGTCTATCCAATTATCAGAAGGTTGACAAATACTCAGCATAGCTGACAGTTTTTCTGTATATTTTTTAACTAACCTTGCTGATTCTATTGAATGTATTCAATGAACGGTATGAAAACAAGCTAATAGAGCTTTTGAAAATAACTGCTACTTACTGATTCACGATCTAAAAAGTGGCTTTGGGGATGTTTTCAGATCTTGAGGATTAAAAACGAAAAAAGACAGCCATTTGCTGTCTTCTATTTGGTGCCCAGGACGAGATAACAGAAATATATTTAATTATTTGATTTAAAAGATTTTTATTGTCTATTTGTGCGCTTGTCACGCTTCGTCACTCTTAAATATGCACTTTTGTAGTGCATATTTAGTGCTTATTTTTATAAAAAAAATATCAATTTTTTACACATGCATGTGCTTTACTCTGTCACGAACCTCAGCTCGTTTTGCGTTGTTAAAACGGTCTAGGGTGCCAACAAGATAGCCGGTAACACGTCTAATTCTCTCAAACTTAACGCCCTTGCCAATGATGCCGTTTTCATCTGCATGAAGTCTTGTGTACATAATGATATCTCCATTTACTCTTGCAAATGAGGGTAGTAAGGTGCTACATCAACTTTTAACTCATCATACTCTTTACGAAGCTTTGTACAGCGCTCAAGCATGACGTCTGCATCGTAAGGAAGTTTTACATCAGGATGATCTACTTTAAACTGCTGCACTAAGATACCTACGATTTTAATCCATTTATAATCGAATTTCTCTTTTAGCTCTGCTTGAATTTGACACATTCTAGAGAACTTCTTCTCGATATCTTTACTAATAGTGTCTGATGTTAAAGTTGAAATGTTATCTGACATAATTTTAATTCCTCTTTAAATAAGTTTTTGAAAAAGCGATCCATACGAGCAATTGATTCGTAATTGCAGTACATTCTCTTGGTAAGTGACTTCCTGTGTCTGTCTCTTACAGGTTTAGCTACAGTGCCTCTCCATGTTTTATAGCAGTGATAAATGTCTGATAGGCTTATACGATGTGTCTGTAACAGTCGTTTTTGACCTAAAAGACGCTGTTTTTCACGTTTAAAAGTATCTGAGCATAGCTGTAATCTAATTTTACCAGTGAAAGATATTGAATATTTAGTTTTAAGAAAGGTAATTCCTTTGTTTAAAGGTGTAATGTGAGTTTTCTTTAGGTTCAGGTGCAAGCCTAATTCTTTACAAATTACTTTGATATCTCGTAATAGGTTCTGCAAGAACACCTTATCAGGATGAATGATGTAGAAGTCATCCATGTACCTGCCATAGTATTTACACGACTTAACTAATTTAATGTAATTATCCAATTTTGTTGGATAGTAAATTCCAAT
Source organism: Succinivibrio sp. (assembly GCA_050873645.1). GTDB lineage: Bacteria > Pseudomonadota > Gammaproteobacteria > Enterobacterales > Succinivibrionaceae > Succinivibrio. The sequence continues at coordinate 8,987 of JBNMJE010000079.1, forward strand.
AATTTGACTTACCTCAGATCCAATATCTACAGAGATATCTAATGTTTTAACTGTATCTTTACTGCGTTTGTGTAGAGTTAATGAATTTAAGAGCTTAGTACCATTCTTAATATTTTCAATTTCAGTATCAGTTAAGCTGCTTAAATCAGGTCTAAACATCTTTAAGAGCTTCTTCAAGAATTGAATGGTTTCTGTATCTGGTATCTTTTCAGCTACAGATTTTACGATCTTGTCATGCTGTAAGTTGTCAAAGAACTTGCTAAAGTCGCCTTGCAACACATAACCTTGATTGGTCTTGTAACGTCTGTAATAACGCATTAGGTGTACTTTTAAGCGTTCTTTTTGCATATCAATACCACGACCTTCTAAAGAAGCGCAATTATCATAAATTAAATACCGCCTTAAGATAGGTACAAGAATGTTGTTGCATAAACTTGATATTGGCACTCTGTCAGCTACAGGAGTTGTTACAATATGTCTTATTTTACCTCTTTCGCATAAATTAAATTCAGCGCCTTTAGTAAATTCAAAAGTACCTGTTTTATAAGAGTTTAAGAAGTTATAGATATTCTCAAAGAGGTAATACTGATATTTTTGAACTGAAGGTTTAAAACAGACATTCTTTTTAAGTTTGTAAAAGGCATTATGTAAAGCGGTAGGATTAAAGGCTTTACTTTGTAAAAGTGACTGTCTGCTTGTAGTGTCACTTGACGTATCAAGACACGTCAGACAGTCTATTTTGCTCGTTTGAGACAGGTTCATAATCTCCTCTTTTGAACAGGCTTAAAGTTGTAGCTAAAGCTAAGCTACTGATAAAGCCCTCTCTAAAAGATCGGACACACACGTAACGCATTAGAAGCATTGTTGTTGCTGGCATTGCCGTTCCAGTTGACATTGCAAGCATTGGAAACGGAAGCATTTACAGATTATGACCAACTTCATTATTTAATAAAGTTAGTTCTGATTCAACAAGTTTTTGCTGATCTTTAGGTAATATGCTTAAATACCTTTTAGTACTTGCTCGCCACCCTTTTAATTTTGTAAGAAAGCTTTTGAACAAAGGTATTAAGTTAATGTATTTATCAGCTTTTACATTGTAATTGCGACTTACATACTCTAATTCTTGAATGAGATTGTTTACATCGCCGATAGCTAAACTCTGCAAATATCTTCTGTAGTTGTATTCAGCAAGATCTGTAGGAAAGATTGAA
>JBNMJE010000080.1:0-10073 GCA_050873645.1 Succinivibrio sp.
CAATATTACTGGTAATTCTTCCTTTACAATCATGAATGTTTTGGTTGATTTGCTTTTCCTGCTCTATGGCAACCTCAACATATTCGGCAAGTATTCCTATTCTGCGGTTGGTTTTAGCGTTCATATTTGTGACATCTCTAAGTACATCAAAAGCTTTTTTATAACCGCCATTTTGATCTGGTTCTAAAAATTCTTTTTCGTGACCTAATATGTATTGGCAATAACTGCCTTTTATGTGAAGCAATAAAAATAGCTCAAATCCTGGATTTGAAACAGCAGCAATGTCGTGTTCCTCTATTTTAGAAACAAGCTCGTTATAACCATCAACCTTGCATTCAAAAATGTCAGCATCGAATACAACTATCATTTTATCTGTTTCTAGATCAAAATCATTTTCAGGTAACGCTTTCTGTTTTAAAGCAAATTCAAAAAGGTTCTTTGCAAAAGATATATCTTTATCTTTGTCTGTCTTTTCCCAAAGCCTGATATCAATTAGAGGGTGAATATTGAGTTCTTTTCTGAGATCAATTAGCTTCTTAAAATAAAAAGTTTCAGTATTAGCTCCTTCACAGATGAAACAGTACTTCCTAAAAGGTTCGACTTTTTCTTCTTTGTCTGTTTTTCTCTTATTCCAATTTGTATAGGTATGTACAGGCATTTCTATTCCTCTTTTTCAAATTGGAATTCTTTAAATACTGGGATAGCTCCGTATCTGCCTTCAAGGTAAGCCTTATTTAACTTTTTGTCGTACCTTTCTTTGAACTTATCTAATGAGTAGATTTTACTTGCGTTGTCATTATCTCTTTCTACAAACCAAATTTCATCTCGTCTAAATAAATTTTGATCCATAATTGTATCTTCATGTGAAGTAAAGATTATTTGCACTCTTTCTTCAACATGAGCTTTCATAAATAATTTTAGAAAATGCTCTGTAAGCTTAGGATGCAAACTTCTTTCTAATTCGTCCACAACATAGACGATATCATCTCTTTTTGAGATGATCATATCTATAAGATCAAATAATCTTTTGGTGCCGTCAGATTCTTCAGCGAAGTTAAAGTCAAAGATAGAATTTCCATGTTTTAACACTAAGGTAGTAATTTCAGGCTCTTCTGCACCATTGACCCTAATATTAAAGAATCCATTGTCCATGCGACATGTTGCTTGAATATGCTGATTGTTTGAAATTAGCATTTGAGTTTTTATGTCTTCTATAATTCTGGAAATGAAATCTTTTCCAACTAATTGAGCCATTTCATCAACTGTTAGCTTTTTAGTGGTGATATTGCTGATGCCTGTATCAAAGGTACTGATTAGTTTACTGATTTTGTTTAATGATTCAGGTCTGTAGTAAGCATCAGTATTTGAAATTCCTATATTAGGATTGATAAGAACAATGTGGTTGATTAAAAAGTTATAGATCTTCTTGAAAAAGATTAACTTTGAGCCATCTTCATACTTTTTGCCACGATTCATTTCTGCTAAAAAGAGTTGAGATGAGTGTCCTGCAAAATCATCCGCATAAATGTCAAAGCGGTTCTTTTCAGTCTCAGTAGGGGTTACACCTTCTTTTAAAACAGGTTTCTGATTATTTTCTCTTTCAAAAAGAGCTTTAGCAGAACCGTCTTGTTTTAGCTCATACAGCCATTCTTCAGTTATCTCTTTTTTACTTAGGATAGCGGTAAATCCATAAGCATAGAATTTGTCATCTACAGTAAATTGCAACTCAAAGAAGCTGTCTCTAGTTTCGTTTTCTTTTTTATTTTTGCAAAAGTCATTAAAAGAGTTTAAAGGAAGTCCTTCTATAAGGGTCCTTTTAATGAAAGCAAGCGCTTTTACAAGATTAGATTTACCAGAGGCATTAGCTCCATAGATCACAGCATTCTTAAGAATGTGTGTTTGCTTTATCTTGATCCTGTGATCTTTATGATTTTGGATCTTGCATGAAGATATCAATGAGAGTTCTTCGTTTTTATCAAAAGATTTGTAGTTACCTACAGTAAGTTTTATGAGCATTTCTTTGCCTTTAAAACGAAATTTATAACGACATTAGTAGGTACTATAGTCAGAGTTTATGAAAAATTCAAATAAAATTTTTGTAAAAAGAGAAAAAATCGTTAAATAACTAAAATTATTCTATTCCCAAAAGTTTAAAAAAAATTAAAGTTTTGGGAATAGATTTTATTAAATATCTATATAACAAGAAGTTAGTTAAATAATATAACCATCTATTTTTGGATAGATGTTATCTAACTTAAATAATTAATCGTAGATTAGTCTCTAAATATCTTAATTTATGACTGTAAGTGGATAGATCCTGTTAAGAATTCTCTAAAAGCCAATCTGCAATATCCACCACCATCACTCCTTCAATGTCATATTTAGGGTAGTGAGTTCTAGTGATTAAGAGCTTTGGATAGGAGTCCTTTATCTTTAGTAAAGGATCTAGTTCTCTTTGCTTAGTAGTGTCAGCTTCAATATTATCTGACACTTGAATGTAGAGCTTTTCACTATTTTTAAGAGCTACAAAGTCTACTTCTTTCTGATACAGTTTACCTACATAAACTTCATAGCCTCGTCTTAGCAATTCAATGGCTACGATGTTCTCCATGACCCTTCCAAAGTCAGGGTTCTTAGTGCCTAAATTAGCATATCTAAAGATGTGGTCGCACAAATAGTATTTTTCAGTTGTGGAAAGATACTTTTTACCTCTGATATCAAAGCGTGTGATCTTGTAAAAGGCATAAGCGTTGCACAAGAAATTAAGATATGAGAAAACGGTCTTATGATCGTTTTTAGTTCCACTTTTTGAAAGGGTATCAGAGATGCTTTTACAAGAGGTTAAATTCGAAATATTGTCTTGTAAGAAGTTTGAAACTCTAGAGAGTAAAAGAGAATTTCTTATTTTATATTTCTGAGTAATATCTCTTAGGATAAGAGTATCAAAGACATCTTTTATGTAGTGCATCCTGTCACTTTCATTTTTATAAGCATAGGCGCCAGGCATACCACCTACTGTAAGATACTGATTGTAGGCTTCATATCTATCAGATAATTGAAAATAGTCCATGAACTCAGCAAATGAAAATGGGTAGACACTGATTTTAAAGGTGCGTCCTGTAAACAGGGTGGCAAGATCAGAACTTAATATGAAAGCATTTGATCCTGTAATATAGATATCGTACTTTTCTTTTGCATGTAGGCTGTTTATAGCTTTTTCGAACTCTTTACAGTTCTGAACTTCATCTATAAAAACATAGTTGTTCTTATTCTCATCATACTTACTCTCAATATAAGAGATTAGCTGATGTCTATCTTCAAGTGCTTCAAAATCATCTAAGTTGAAGTTGATATGAATGATGTTAGCGTCAGGTTCAGTTGCCTCAATCTTTTTGATAAAAGATTCCATGAGCTTTGATTTGCCACAGCGTCTAATACCTGTAATTACCTTAATATCAGGAGTGCCTTTTACATTCATCAATCTTTGTAAATACAGTGGTCTATCAATTAGCTTCATACAAAACCTCACAGCCTTTTATTCATTATAAAATTTTCTATTCCCAAAAGTTTAAAAAATTTAAAGTTTTGGGAATAGATTTGAATAAATGATTAAATAACAATAAGTTATAAAATTAAAATATGACGGTTTTTATCTTAATTAAGGGCGAAGATTTCAAAATATCTCTAACATCGCAATTGAACATAGCTTTTGTTTCAAAAGTGCAGACAACTTTTAAAGAAATAGATAATTTAGCCGAAGATCTAAAATAGAGCTATCTGTTTTATTTTTATATATTTTTTTTGAATATAATAAAAGAACGATTCCTAAAACAAGACGGTCCAATTAAGAAAGGTTGAAAATGATCCGATTAGCAGACTATGTAATGTCAAGATTAGCAGAGTATGGCATTAAGCACTTATTCTATGTACCTGGCGGACAATGTGTTTACCTTACAGATGCTTTAAGAAGAAGTGAAAGCATTAAAGGTATCAGTATGCATCACGAGCAGGCTGTAGCTATGGCAGCTCTCTCTTATGCAACTATGAATGAGAAGTTAGGAGCTGGTCTTGTAACTACAGGTTGTGCAGGTACTAATACCATGACTGGTATCTTACATGCCTATCAGGATAGCATCCCTTTAATCATCATTTCAGGTCAGCAAAACTATAGTGATACTGTAAAAGCATCAGGACTGCCTTTACGTCAGGTAGGTATTCAGGAAGCTGATATTGAAACTATCATGAAGCCTATTACAAAATATGCTGTAACTGTAGATAGACCTGAAGAAATAGCTTGGCATCTTGATAAAGCAATTCATTTAGCAACTACTGGCAGAAAAGGACCTGTTTGGATCGATCTGCCATTGAATGTTCAAAATACAATTATCAATGAAGAACATCTTCAAAGATATATTGCAGCAGAGACAAAATCTGAAATTAGTGAAAGTGATCTTTTATTTATTAAAGAGAACTTTTCAAAAGCTAAAAGACCAGTGCTTTTAATCGGTAATGGTGTAAGAAGTGCTGGAGCCAAAGCTCAATTGAAAGAATTATCTCATAAGCTAAAGTGTCCTGTGGTCTTCTCTAGATTGGCAGCAGATATCCTGCCATTTGACGATGAATGCAATTTCGGTTTAATCGGTGGTGTAGCAGGTGCTAACCGCTATGCTAACTTCATTGTTCAAAACTCAGATTTTGTGTTAGCCATTGGCTCAAGATTATCAATCGAGGTTACAGGTTCTGCTCGTCAGGACTTTGCACGAGAAGCTGTAAAAGCAGTAGTTGATGTTGACAGAATCGAGCATTTAAAAAACGGCATTCATATTGATAGATTTATCCACGCTGATGCTAAAGATTTTATAGACTCTCTATTAGAGACTGAGCTTAAAGTAACTGACGATTTCTGGTATGAAAAGTGTCGTCATTGGAAAGAAATCTTCGCCTATCCAATGGAGCAACAAGAGGACAAGCCTCTAGATATGAAGATCTTCATGACTCTTCTATCAGAGTTATCACCAAAAAATGTTACCTATATTTCAGATGCTGGTCTTACAGGAGCAGCCTCTCCTGCTGCTACCAAATTAAAAGAAGGTGACAGATTCGTTTTAGCTTTATCTCAAGGTGAGATGGGCTATGCACTACCTGGTTCTTGTGGTGTAGCATCTTTTAGTGATGGTCCTGTAGTTTCTTATAACGGTGATGGTTCTGTGATGATGAATCTGCAGGAACTCCAAACCGTGGTTAGAAATCATTTTAATATTAAGATTGTCATCATCAACAATGATGGCTATTCAGGTGTCCGTCACGGACAAAAGGCTCACTTTAGAGGAAAATCCATAGGTACTGATGAGTCAAATGGTCTTACCTTACCTTCTTTTGAAAAGTTAGCTGTTGCTTTTGGAATTAAGTATTTAAAGATCTCAACTTATAGTGAAATTAAAGATAAAGTAAGCGAGATGTTCTCAAATAATGAGCCTTGTATCTTAGAAGTTATTTGTGATCCTGAACAGTTTGACTTACATAATGGTCTTGTTATGTATGGTAAGCGTAAGTTTGGCTTTAGACCAATTGAGGATCAGTCTCCATATTTAGATAGAGACTTATTCTTCAAAGAAATGATTGTAAAGCCAATGGACACAAGTTACGGTAAGCCAGTTTAAGGTAGTTTATGGGACAGTTTTCAGGAAAGACAGTATTACTTACAGGAGCTAATCGAGGTATTGGAAAAGCCTTATTAGAGGCTTTTTCAAAAGAAGGTGCTACGGTAATTGCGCTTGTTCGTAATGCTAAAGATGAATCGTACTTAAACTATATTAAGTCATTACAGGATAAGTATGAAGCATCACTGTCAACCCATGAAATCGAGCTAACCGATAACGAAAAACTTACAAAGCTTTTAAAAGAGATTATAAAAACAACTCCACAAATTGATGTCGTTATAAACAATGCTGGCATTGCTTATGGAGCTCCATTTGTAATGACATCACAGGATAAGTTAAAAGAAGTTTTTGAGGTAAACTTCTTTGCTCCTGTAACCATTATGCAACTTATGGCAAGAAAAATGATGAAACAGGGCTCAGGCTCAATCATCAATATGGCATCCGTAGGTGGTATTGAGGTAAATCCTGGATACCTAGCCTATGGCTCAAGTAAATCATCACTTATCTTTGCAACTGAATGTTTGTCTAAAGAAGTAGGTCTTTATGGAGTTAGAGTCAATGCCGTAGCTCCTGGTCTTATTGATACTTCAATGGGACACTACAAGAATGAAACTGAGCTCAATAAAGTAATCGACAGAACTTCTCTACGAAAAATGGGAACTGTCGATGATGTTGTTTCAATCTGTCTTTATCTAGCCTCTGATAAAGCAAAATTTATTACAGGACAGACTATAAGAGTCGATGGAGGTCGCTAATGAGAGATTTTAAAGTATCTAAAGAGTTAGCTTCTTCTCTAAAAGCTATGTCAAAAAGAATGCGCCTAAACGGTCTTGATATGGCAAAAGCAACCGGTGAAAAAGGTGCTCATTTAGGTGGTAGCTTTTCTTGTATCGAAATTTTGGCTGTGCTTTACGGCGCTGTATTAGAGTACAACGTAAGTGATCCTGAAAATAGAGCTCGTGACAGATTCTTACCTAGTAAAAATCATTGTACATTAGCTCATTTTCCAGCTCTGTATGAAGCTGGTTTTATTAAAAAAGACGAGCTATTAGAGTTCCAAAAAGATGGTGGCAGGTTAACAGGCTATCCTAAAAATCTTGAGGTGGGGCTTGAGTATTCAGGAGGATCTCTAGGTCAGGCAGTAGGTGTCGGTATCGGTATGGCTCTATCGATGCGTGAAGAGCAGCTATCTCAAAAGGTTTTTGTGTTAATGGGTGATGGTGAGCTTAATGAAGGTTCTGTGTGGGAATCTTTTATGTTTGCCTCTCACTACAAGTTGGACAATCTGGTGGTGATAATTGACAGAAACCATCTTTCATACGATGGTGATACTGAAGATGTTATGAAATTAGAGCCATTAGATGAAAAGTTAAAAGCATTTAATTGGAACGTCATAAAGTGTGATGGTCATGATACTTATGAATTATTGCAGGCTTTTGACAAAGTAAAGCCATCTAATGGAAAAGATAGTAACGGACAACCTTACATTATTATTGCCGATACCATCAAAGGTAAAGGCGTGTCCTTTATCGAGAACCATCGTGAATGGCATCATCATGCTCTAACTTTAGAACAGTATGAGCTTGCTAAATCTGAAATAGAAAATGCTTAGAGGAGTTTTTCTTTTATGAAAGTCTCTCCAGGAAATTTAAGAGCTTGGGAAAAGCTAGGACAAAAGGGAAGTATCTTTAATTACGGACTTTTAGATCTTGTAAAGGAAAATCCTAATGTAAAGGTGTTGTCCGCTGATCTTTCACTATTATCAGGTTTAGACAGATTTATAAGAAAGTATCCTGATAAATTCATCCAGACAGGTATTGCTGAGCAAAACATGATGACTATTGCAGCAGGTTATGCTATGGAAGGTCATATGTCCATTGCTACAACCTATTCATCATTTATTGCTGTAAGAAGTTTAGAGCAAATAAGACAGAATGTTTCTAATACCAATGCTAATGTAAAAATAATTGGAACCTTTGCTGGAGTCGTGGCTGCAAAGTCAGGAGTTTCTCATTGGGCAACAGAGGATTTAGCTTTTATGAGAGCTCTGCCAAATCTTACAGTGCTGTCGCCTGCTGACAGTCTTGAGGCTTTAAAGTGTTTTGAAGCTGCGACAAAACTTGATACTCCTGTATATTTAAGAATATCTGGCGGTATTAACTGTCCATCTGTATATACTGAAGACTATGACTATAAGTTAGGTAAATTTGTAAAGTTAAAAGAAGGCGATGATGTTGCCATCATCGCTACAGGACTTATGGTAAATGAAGCTCTTCAAGCTTCTTTAATATTGGCCGATAAAGGTATTAAGGCATCTGTATATGATGCTCATACTATAAAACCATTAGATACAGTTGCACTGGATGAAATCTTTAGCTCTTCAAAGTTAATCGTGACTGTAGAAGAGCATAACATCATAGGTGGTTTAGGTTCAGCAGTAGCTGAATATAAAGCAACTAAAGCGAATACCCCAAGACAGATATTCTTAGGCTTTAATGCCTTTACTAAGGCTGGCTCTCAAAAATATATTTGGGATACAGTAGGCATTACTAAAGAAAAGATTTCTATAAGAATTGAGCAAGAGATAAATCATGGACAATAAAAAAATTGAGCTTTTAGATTGTACTTTACGTGATGGAGCATATATCAATGCATCTATCTTTGGTAAAGATACAATCAGAGGCATGATCAAAAGACTGCAAAACGCAAAAGTTGAGATCATTGAATGTGGTTGGCTCAAAGATGCTCCACATGAGTATGCCGACAGCTCATTTTTCCATGTACCAGATGATTTAATTCCTTATATTGAAAATAAAGATCCTAATGTTACCTATGTGGCAATGATTGATTTTGACAGATACAATTTAGATAATCTGCCAGTAAACAACAGTAAATCAATTGATGCCATACGTGTAGTTTTCCCTCGAGGTAAAGCAAAGGAAGGTCTAGAGGTTGCTAAAAAGATCAGAGAAAAAGGGTACAGGATCTTTTGTCAGGCGGCTAATACCTTAGGTTATACCGATTATGAATTACTAGATCTTATCTCAAGAGTAAATGAAGTAAGACCTGAATGTATCTCTATTGTGGATACCTTTGGTGCGATGCTCCCTGAAGATCTTGAGAGAATACTCTCTATCTTTTCCCATAATCTGCATCCTTCAGTAAAGATAGGCTTCCATTCACACAACAATCAGCAGTTATCCTTTGCTCTTACTATTGAATTTGTAAGAAAAATGACAGAGCAGGGCAGAGATATTATTGTTGATTCAAGCCTATGTGGTATGGGCAGAGGTGCAGGTAACACTACCACAGAGTTAATTACCAGTTTCTTAAATAAAAGATACTATGGCAATTATGATTTAGATCTCATCATGGATACCATTGATATGTATATGGTTCCATTCCAGGAAAAATACACCTGGGGTTATTCAATTCCTACTTACATTGCAGGTATGTACTGCTCTCATGTCAATAACATCGATTATCTTTTAAAGAAGCATAGAGCTAATGCTAAAGAGATCCGCTCTGTGATCTCCTCATTAAATCCTGAAGACAGAGTTAAATATGACTATGATCTTTTAGAAGAAAAGTATGTTGAGAGTCAGAACAATGAAGTTGATGATGAACGAACTTTAGAAACATTAACCAATCTTTTAAAAGATAAGGAAGTACTTTTAGTAGCGCCAGGTAAATCATCGATTGATGAGCTAGACAAGGTAAAAGCATACATAAAGGAACATAATCCTGTTGTGATTGGTGTAAATGCAATCTTAAAGCAATACTCATATGACTATGTCTTTTTAATGAGTAAAGTAAGATATGACTATGCTAAAGAGTCATATAAAGACATCTTTAACTCAACTAAAAAGATCCTATTATCTAATGTAAAGACAAAATCTTTAGAAAATGAGTACATCATCAGATATGAAAGAGCAATAAAAAGAGGTTGGTCGCATTTTGATAATCCAGTTATCTGTATGCTAAGACTATTGAATAAGTTACATGTAAAAAATGTCGCTATAGCAGGTTTTGATGCTTTCTCTGATAAATATAACGAAAGTTATGCTGATCCTAAACTTCCAACTGTTCATGGTGTTGAAGACTGGGATAAGTTTAATGAAGAGTTAAGAGAAATTGCTTTGGATTTGATTAACAGAACCAAGTTTTCTTTAAATGTAAGTAGCATTACATCGTCATCAGTGATTGAACATTAAAAGAATGAGGTTACGTTATCGGTGTAGTGAATCTTAGTCTTGTTGTTTATTTTTTTTATGTAAATGGTCTGAAATAGCCTTTTAAACATTTTAAGCCAGTCTCAAAGCAGACTGTCTGTTCATTAAAAAATCAGTGTGATTAGTCTCACAAATCTCTACATAATTGCATTTTTCTTGGAGTCTTTAAAATTGCCTGTAA
>JBNMJE010000081.1:0-9845 GCA_050873645.1 Succinivibrio sp.
AGCAGAGACTTAATTTTGAAAGCTAGTGATTCTAGCATAAACATGATCAAAATCACGATTTTTAAGTGCTAAGCATACCAAAATTCACAACTAATTTCATATGAAAACACGCATAAAAGCGCCATTATTACACAGAATTATCTTTACTGTATGTATTTACTGTATGTAATTGTCTTTGTGACCATGTAAAGAAGCTGTCTTATAAAAGCAATCTTTATCCAGCCTGTATCTGTCCTCTAAAAGTTTCAGATTGTAGAAAGTTATTATTTAATGATATTCAGCTTTATTTTTAATTTTTTAATTGTGTAAAACTTGATATACATCAAAGCTAACGTATTTTGTGTTATAAAAATAACAATAAATGCAATAATTTATTTTATTGGGTTTAATATTGTGTAAGAAATGGTTAATTTTGATAAATTTTAATTAGTGTTTTATTCATATAATTAGAACATCATTTGGGGAAATGATATGGTGAATAAAATGCAAAAAACTACAATTGAAAAGAAATGGTGGCATGGAAAAATTGCCTACCAGATTTATCCAAAATCATTTAAAGATAGCAATGGCGATGGCATTGGTGATATTCAAGGTATTATCTCAAAACTACCTTATCTGCATGATTTAGGTGTTGAGATTGTATGGATTTCACCTATGTATGTCTCTCCCTTAGTTGATCAGGGCTATGACATCGCAGACTACGAGCATATCGATCCTGTCTTTGGTACAGATGCTGATTTTGATGAATTAGTAAAGAAGGCAAAAGCCTTAGGCATCTCTATTATCATGGATCTTGTGGTAAACCACTGCTCCTCTGAACATATTTGGTTTAAAAAGGCTCTAGCTGATAAGAATTCACCTTATAGAGACTATTTCTATTTCAGACAGGGCAAAGCTGACGGTACTCCTCCTGATAATCTTCGTTCTTACTTTGGAGGTTCTGTATGGGAGAAGGTTCCTAATGAGGATAATACCTATTACCTGCACTACTTTGCTAAAGAACAACCAGATCTAAACTGGTACAACCCAAAGGTCCGTGAAGAGATCTTTGCCATGATGAACCGCTGGTTCGAGCGTGGTATCGATGGCTTTAGAGTTGATGCCATTATGAATATTGAAAAGGATTTGTCTTTCCCAGGTCTTCCTGCTGATTCTGATGATGGTATGGCCTCAAGTGCCACCATGTCACACAAACTCTCAGGCAAGATCGGTCATTTCTTAAATGAAATGAATGAAAAGACTGTAGCTCTGCATGATAAGTTCTCCGTAGGTGAGGCTTTTGGTGTTGATACAGCTCTTTATCCAAACTTTATCGGTGATAAAGGCTGTTTTGGAACCATCTTTGATTTCAAGCCTCGTGAGTTAGTAGAAAAGAGCGTTAAGGTATATGAAAGACGTCCTGTGAACTTTACCATGTTCCGCGATTCAACCTTCAAATCTCAGGCAGCTGCTAATGATGTAGGCTTTTTAGCTCCTGTGATGGAGAACCATGATGAACCTCGTGGCATTAGCTACTACATTCCAAAAGAGTGGGAAAACGAGCAAGGCGCTAAGGCTTTTGGTACCTTCTTAATGATGCTTCGTGGTATCCCATTTATTTATCAGGGCCAGGAGTTAGGTCTTAAAAATCCTACTTTTAACTCTATCGATGAGATTGACGATTTAGCAACCATCGACATGTATAAGACCTGTTTAAAGGACGGTTTAGAAAAAGACCGAGCTTTAGCTTTATGCAGTCATGAAACTAGAGACAACGCCCGTTGCCCAATGCCATGGGATAACAGTGAGTATGCTGGTTTCTCTACTGTAAAACCTTGGCTTAAGACCTATTCATACAAAGATGAGTTGAATGTTGAAGCTCAAATTCATGATGAAAACTCAACTTTGAGCTACTACAAAAAGTTAATCGCTCTAAGACGTGATGAGAACTATCAGAAGATCTTTACACAAGGTGACTTTGTAGGATTGCTATCACCTGATTTGACAGCCATCTATAAGATTCAAACTGATACTCAGGCAATCTTAGTGATGACTAATCTTTCAGACAAAGAATTAAGATGCTCTGATGCGTACGATTCATCAGTACAGAATTGCACTCTTTTGCTAGAAACTCATAGAGGAGCGGTATCTCATAATGGTAATGAGATTACCTTAGCAAAAGGTGAGAGCGCAGTATTTCTATTGGCAAATAGATAATTAAGCAGATAAGACTGCTGTTGGTGTTTATTTCTTCCATAAGGTATTGGTTATGGCAGGTTTGAGAAAAGAACTCAAAGAAACAATTCGACATGGCTCGAATGTGTATCCTTTAGCAGGATACATCTGTCGAGGCAAGAGGTTTAATATTAACATCGGTATGCACTGGCATCCTGAGGTTGAGATTAACCGTTTTGAAAGTGGCGATTTTGTCTATAACTACGCTATGAAGGAATACAAGATCCAAGGCCCTTGTATTGCTATCTGTCCTGGTAACGTACTTCATAACTTAATGATCAAAAGAGGAGCTAACCAATCATCTGTAGTGTTTAATCTCTCTATGATTGAGTTTAGCTACTTTGATGAAGTTCAAGGTCAGCTCTATAAGTTTTTAACCGAAGGTGGTAAGCAGATGCCTCCTTTGATCACTAAAGACATGGAGTGTTTTGAGCGCGCTGATAAGCTTTTGGCTTTTATCATTGAAAATGCCAATAAGACTGGCGGTGCGATTAGATTACGTATCAAAGCTCATTTGATAGAACTTTTAGCTATCATGTATGAGAATGGTATCTTTTTATCTGAATCTTTATCTAAGAATGATGAGTTCGAGCATAAGCAGCAAAAGATTAAAGATCTATTGACCTTTATCAATGAGCATTATGCTGAAAAGATCACCATGAATGATGCTGCTAATTACCTGAAGGTTTCAAGACAGTATTTTTGCAGATACTTTAAAAAGAGTACTGGTATGAGCTTCGTTGATTTTATCAACGATCTGCGTTTACGCAGAGCAAGTCAGGAAATCGTTTTAACCTCAAAGTCTATTACAGATATTGCCCTCGACCATGGCTTTGACAATATTGGATATTTCTTTAAACTCTTTAAGTTAAAGTTCGGTCAGACTCCGCTTAGCTACCGTAAGAATAAAGGTGGTCAGGACTTTGAAGAGGATGATGATACCTATTAACAGGTTACATCATCTTAATAGACGTTTATTTTAATAGAAGTTAATTTTTATAGAAGATAGTTGTTTAAAAGCGTAATTGCTACATATCATGAGCAATTACGCTTGTCATATCTTAATTTTCCGTTTCAAAGTTAATGCTTTGAAGCTTCCATATAGAGCATTTCAAGTGCAATGGTAGCTGCAACTAATGCGGTGATCTCACTATGATCGTAGGCAGGGGAGACCTCTACAAGATCATAGCCTACAATCTCAAGCTCCTTTAGTCCTCTTAAGATCTTTAAAATCTTATCGGATGACATACCACCCACTACAGGAGTACCTGTACCTGGAGCATAAGCAGGATCAAGACAATCAATATCAAAGGTAAGATAACACTTGTTGTTACCTACTCTTTGTTTAATCGCATCTACAATCTCGTTTACACTCATGTCATTAGCACGAGCAGCATCTAAGACTAAAAAACCATCAGCCTCACTGTATTCGGTGCGAATGCCAATCTGCACTGACTTATCGGGGGCGATTAAACCTTCAATTGGGGCATGATAGAACATGGTGCCATGATCAAAGGCTGATCCATTTGAGTAAGTATCTGAATGCGCATCAAAGTGGATGAGGGACAATTTGCCATAATGTTTAGCATGAGCGCGTAACAGAGGCAAAGTGATGAAATGATCACCACCAAATGTTAGTAGCTTCTTACCGTTTTTAATAAGGTTATCAGCATGTGCTGTAAGCTTGTTGCACATATCCTGATTATCACCAAAGGCATATACAAGATCTCCACAGTCAGCTACTTTAAGTTTGTCTTTTAGCGCAAATGCCCAGGGGTAGCGCTTCTCTTCCCAAGTTAATTGTGTTGAGATTTGACGGATAGCATTAGGGCCAAATCGAGTGCCAGATCTGCCTGAGGTTGCCATATCAAAGGGCACACCAGTAATGATGACATCAGCATCAGAATGATGTGGCTCAAAATTTAAAGGAAATCTTAAAAAGCCAAAAGCATTTGAGGTAAGTGATATGTCATGAGCATGATATAAAGTTTCCATCATTCTTCCTCCAAATAGGTATAACCGTAAAGACCTGCTTTAAACTCATCGATAAAAGCGCGTTGTGTCTTTTCATCAAGATTATTATGATTTGAGAGCACTTCAGCTGTAAATTCATGTAATAGTCTTGAAGGATCAAGTAGCACATATCGTAACATATCATCTACGGTACTACCTTCGTCTGATAAAGATACAGTGACTTTACCTTCAGCATCAACAGTTACATCAAGAGCTTCAGTGTTACCAAAAAGATTGTGCATATTGCCTAAGATCTCCTGATAGGCTCCAACCATAAAGACACCGATTAGAGGTGGCTTATGAGGATCGTATTCAGGAAAAGGCATGGTGCTCGTGATATCGTCATCATCAAGATACTGTTTGATGGCACCATCTGAGTCGCAGGTGATATCAAGAATGACAGCTCTTCTTTGCAGAGGCTTATCAAGAGCTTCAATTGGCATTACAGGAAATATTTGGTTAATGCCCCAGGCATCAGGCAAGGACTGAAACAATGAGAAGTTTAAATAGATCTTATCTGCCATACGCTCTTGCAACTCATCAATAATCGCTCTGTGAGACTTATTGGTAGGATCAAGTAAGGACTGGATCTTATTGCAGATACATAAATAGATCTGCTCAGCTTTGGCTCTTTGATTTAAAGAGACTGTACCCTGAGCATATCCTTCATGAACTTCCTGTAAGTCATATTGACTGTCATGCAACCATTCACGTAATGATCTGCTGTTTTTATCTTTCTCTATTTCATCCCAGGTTGCAAATAACCTAAATAAGGCATCACAAGAGCCTTCATCAGGTAGTTCTGGAAGATTAAATTCGTTTCTTTCAACACCGATGGCTTTAGCAATTAAAACAGCATGATATACAGTTAATGCTCTGCCTGATTCTGTGATTACTGTAGGCTCTTCAAGACCGTTAGCCCTACATTCATCGCCTATAGTCCAAATGATGTTGTTAGCATATTCTTTTAAAGAGTAATCAACAGAGCAGTCTGATTGTGAGCGTGTGCCTTCATAGTCAACACCAAGTCCACCACCTACATCAAAGTATTTGATATGAACTCCTAGCTTTGATAACTCAGTGTAGAACTTAGCACTCTCTTTTACGCCCTTGGTAATATCTCTGATGTTTGACATCTGAGATCCTAAATGAAAGTGTAAAAGCTCTAACCAGTCTAATTTGTTATCAGCTCTTAAGGTTTCAACCAAAGTTAAGACCTGACTTGCATCTAGACCAAATTTTGAGCGCTCTCCTCCTGAGGATTGCCATTTACCTGAGCCCTGTGAGGCAAGACGAGCTCTAACTCCTAACTTTGGAGTTACATTCAGTCTTTGAGATTCTTCTAGTACTATCTTTAGCTCAGACATCTTTTCGATGACCAAAAAGACTGTGTGTCCCATCTTAAGACCATCTAAGGCCAGTCTTATGTATTCTCTGTCTTTATAGCCATTACATACGATAATTGATCTGGTTCTGCCAGCATGAGCTAGAACGGCCATGAGTTCTGCTTTTGAGCCTGCCTCTAAGCCTATAGGTTCATTAGTACTAGTTAAAGCATCAAGCACACGTTTGTGCTGATTTACTTTAACAGGGTAGACTAAAAAATAGTCTTTAGAGTAGCCATACTCTTCACGAGCATCTTTGAAGGCTTTGTTAATGTCATGAAGCCTGCTTTGCAGAATTTGCGGGAAACAGAACAGCGCGGGGAGTTTCTGACCTTTTTCTAATCTCTCATTTACAAGTTCACTAAGATCGATAGCCTGAGTGTTAGAAGTCTGTTCTGAGTTTGTAGGATTTACGGTTACATGTCCTTTTTCATTTACTGAAAAATAACCATTGCCCCACCAGTCAATATTGTATGCGTTCACAAGATACACCTCTCATACAGCTGTGAAAACAGCTTGTTTAATAAAAAAACAGGTGCACTGTAGTGATTTTTACAGGCAATGACAACCAATTATTTTTGCCTTAAGTAAAGTGAATTTTAAGCTAAAAATAAAAAGGCTTTGCAAGGCTGATTCTGATTTTTGCCTATAGTCTACTTAAGATATTATTTTTAGTTTGCACTAAAAATAAACAGAGAAAAGAGCTTTTTTAAGGCTTAAAAACGAAAGAACCTCCACAAGGGAGGTTCTTTTGAAAATCAAATGTGATTAGAAGTTTTCGTAGTTTTTGATGGTTACCTGCTTGCCATCAGCACCAACAGGAGCAATCTCACCTAGAACCCAAGCCTTTTCGCCTGTTGCATTTAATACATCAACAGCCTTTTGATCTTCTTCCTTTGATACAACTGCAATCATACCAACACCGCAGTTGAAGGTACGGAACATTTCGTATGCATCAACGTTACCGTTCTTCTGTAAGTACTTGAATACTTCAGGACGAGTCCATGAATCACCATCACAAGCTGCACAGGTACCTTCAGGTAATACACGTGGAATGTTCTCCCAGAAACCGCCACCAGTGATGTGAGCTAATGCATGAACATCAACTTCTTTGATTAACTTTAAGATCTGCTTTACGTAGATGCGGGTTGGAGCCATTAAAGCATCTGCTAATAAAGTACCGTCTGATAACTTGTCCTCAAGAGGCTTTGCACCAACTTTCTTTAAGATGTGACGAATTAAAGAATAGCCGTTTGAGTGTGGACCTGATGAAGCAATACCGATTAGAGCATCACCAACTTTAACCTTTGAACCGTCGATGATCTTATCCTCATCAACAACACCAACAGCAAAACCTGCTAAGTCGTAGTCACCAACTTCGTACATACCAGGCATTTCAGCAGTTTCACCACCAACTAGAGCGCAACCTGCTAACTCACAGCCGTGTGCAATACCGGTAACTACAGTAGTAGCTGTATCAACGTCTAACTTGCCAGTGCCGTAGTAGTCTAAGAATAAGAAAGGCTCAGCACCCTGTACTACGATATCATTAACACTCATTGCAACTAAGTCCTGACCTACAGTTGAGTGCTTATGAAGATCGATTGCTAAACGTAACTTGGTGCCAACACCATCAGTACCAGTAACTAATACTGGGTTAGTGTAACCCTTAGGAATTCTGGTTAATGCGCCAAATCCACCTAGGCCACCGATAACTTCAGGACGTGTAGTTTTCTTTACAGGAGCCTTAATACGCTGAACTAATTCATCACCAGCGGTGATATCAACGCCAGCTTCTTTATAGGTTAAATTTGATGCCATGATGATCTCCAGACAATAAAAACAATTCTGTGCGCAATTTTACTAGAAACATGAGAGAATTTCATCACAAATATGAAAAATCGCAAGTCATGTGTGTGATAAAATTGCACCAGTCGATTCGTAGGAGTAATTATGAAATTACAGGCTTTATTGGTAGCGATGTTGATGTCATCGCAAGCTATGGCTGTTCAGGTCTTTGAGAAACCAGTTTCTGATGGAATGGATAAGGCAATCTTAGATTCATTCCATGAGGCTACAGCATCTAGTGCAATTGATGATACAAGCAAGTTAACACTTGATGAGATTAAGACAGCTGTAAGTTCTCTTAAGATCAATAATGACAACTTTGAAATTTCATTTGATGATGGAAAGTTAAAGAATCTTTTATCTTCACAAGGTATTGCCTCATGGAGCGGTTTATCAGATCCTGTTCTAGTATGGTTAGCTGATGTTGAAGAGAGCGGTATCAACGTTATTAACGGTGATTCAGATAACGAGTTTGCAGTAGCCCTAAATCAGGCTTCAAATAAGAATAACTACAATCTAATGTTCCCAGTAATGGACTTAGACGATGTTGAAAAGGTTAATGCTCAGACCATCTTATCTCATTCAGATAAGATCTTAGCTTCAGCCTCAAAAAGATATGATGCAAAGTACTTTGTAGCAGGTGCCATTGAAAAGAACAGTGGTGATAATACATACACTGTAAAGTGGAATGCATATGATGACGAGGGTAAGAGCTTAGGTAACGGTCAGACTCAGGGTACATTAGAAGAGACCTCAACTGCTATGTCTCGTGATGTAGCTAAAGTTTTAATGCAGAACATCAGCTCTGATACTGCTACAGCTCAAAACACCAGTTCTGATGAGGTAGAGTCAATGACTACTACTGATTCTGAAGGTGGCATCGTTTTAGGCCCAGTAAAAGGTGGCGTAAGAGTGATGTTCACTGGTATTGATAATGTATCTGATTATCCAAAGATCAATAAGATCTTAATCACTTATGGATATGAATCTGATATCTCTGTATTAGGCTACAATTCACAGGGCGTAATTTTCTTAATTCCAACAGGTTCATCTCCATCAATTCTTGATGGTACTTTAGCTCACGCAGGTGAGTTTACTAAAGTTGGTGATTGGATTTATAAGTTCAATAAGAGCGCTGGAGCAGCTTCTGCAGGCAACGGTGTAGGCACTGTTACAAGAACTACAACTAACAGAGTAACTTCAAATATGAATGGTTACGGTGGTGAGGCTTATACCAAGAAGACCGTAAAGAGAACCGTTGAAGTTACAACTAAAGTAGAGCAACCAGCTCAGGACGGAGCTCCTGTAATTAACCTTACAGATGATTCTGAAGGCTCAGATGCTCTAGAAGATGGTAGCATTAACATTACTCAGTAAGTATTAACGTAGAAGTAATTGAATCAGAAAGGATGACTGATGGCAGAAGAAAAGGTAAAAGAACCTTATCAGCAGGCATTAGCTATAAAGATTAACGACAAGAACGACTTTTCAACATTTGAATTAGGTTCAAATGCTGCAACAGTCGAACTCTTGAAAAAGGCTGTGTTAAGTTTTAACAATGAGTTCTATTTCGTATTTGGACCTCATGGTTCTGGCAAAACACACCTTTTAGAAGCTTTATACCAATTAGATAACTCTGTTAAAGAGAATAGCTTCTTTTTGGATATGAATACTGCTAAAAATCTAGGTCCTTTTGTCTTAGATATCAATTTACCTAAGCTTACTATCTTAGATAACGTTGATGCTATTGCAGGTGACGATGAATTTGAATTAGGGCTGTTCTCACTCTTTAATCGTTGGTACGACAGAAGAGAAGGAACACTGATTGTTACCAGTTCAGAGTCCTTTGATAAGATCCCTTTTAACAAGGTTGATCTCAATACCAGAATGTCATCTGGTATTGCTTTGAGCTTAAATTACTTAAGTGAGAATGATTGCATTAGTGCTTTAAAAAAGCGTGCAGCTCAAAGAGCATTAAACTTCCCTGATAAGACTATTTCTTTCTTAGTTCGTCACTGCAACCATGATATGAGATCGTTAGTTGCTCTTTTAGATAGACTAGAAAAGGCTCAACTAGAGCAGAATCGTGAGCTTACTATTCCATTTGTAAAAATGGTTTTATCAATCGAGTAATTTTGCCTTCATTATTGCATTCAATCTAAAGTCAGGTCATTCATTGTGACTTTTAATTTTGTAAGATTGCTTTCAGAAGATACTTTAGAATTTTTCTATTAGTATCACTATTTTTGTAAATGGTCTGAAATGACCTTTAAAACATTTTAAGACAGTCTCAAAGCAGACTGTCTGTTCATTAAAAAATCAGTGTGATTAGTCTCACAAATCTCTACATAATTGCATTTTTCTTGGAGTCTTTAAAATTGCCTG
>JBNMJE010000082.1:0-9595 GCA_050873645.1 Succinivibrio sp.
AGTTGTATCTTCTAAGATCTTACCCTGATCTACAAATAAAACTCTATCTGCAACCTGACGGGCAAATCCCATCTCATGGGTTACACACATCATGGTCATACCTGAATGAGCCAGATCTTTCATTACATCTAAAACTTCATTTACCATTTCAGGATCAAGTGCTGAGGTAGGCTCGTCAAAGAGCATTACCTGAGGTTCCATTGCTAAAGCACGTGCGATAGCAACACGTTGCTGCTGACCACCTGATAACTGATCAGGATACGACTTTGCCTTGTCCGCTAAACCTACACGCTCTAAAAGCTCCATAGCTTTAGTTTCAGCTTCGTCTTTGCTCTTCTTTCTTACATTGATAGGAGCTACGGTAATGTTGTCTAGCACTGTCATATGAGGGAATAGATTAAAGTGCTGGAACACCATACCAACTTCAGCTCTGATATGGTTAATATCAGTCTTTTTGGTAATTGTTTCCTGATTGATGGTAATGGTACCTGAGGTTGGCACTTCAAGATAATTTACACATCTTAAAAGTGTACTTTTACCTGAACCTGATGGACCGATTACAACTACTACTTCGCTCTTTTTAACGTGCAGATCGATACCTTTTAAAATCTGATTACTGCCGTAACTTTTGTAGAGATCTTTTATGATAATCATTACAGTTAGTGTCCTTTAGAATTGTACTTTTTCTCAAGGTATGCAACCAAACGGCTGATAGTTAGAGTCATGATCAAATAGATAATGGCAACAGCAGTCCAAATTTCAAATGATCTATAGGTTGCAGCAATAATTAACTGACCTTTTCTTGTCAATTCCTCAAAGCCGATTACAGATACCAGTGAAGAATCCTTCAACATGGCAATGAACTCATTACCTAACTGTGGGATAGTACGACGGAAAGCCTGAGGGATCACGATCTTTCTCATGGTCTGAGACCAGGTTAAACCTAAAGAACGACCTGCTTCAAACTGACCTTTGTCAATTGACTGGATACCAGCTCTAAAGATTTCTGCTACATAAGCGCCTGAATTGATTGAGCAAGCTACAACAGCTGCGATGTAAGGCTCAATTCTTACGCCTAAAAGTGCAGGCAGAGCAAAGTAAATAATAAAGATCTGAACCAGTAAAGGAGTACCACGAATGATATCTACATATACTTTTGCTGGATATTTTAAGATCTTATAGTTAGAAAGCTCAGCGATACCAACGAACAGACCGATGAGAACACCGCAAGTAACAGCAACTAAGGTAATCTCAAGAGTAACCAGCGCACCTGTTAATAGTAATTTTAAAGTACTAGTTACGAAATCTACGTCGATAGTCTGAAAATATTCAAGAATTGAATTCATTGTTATTTTTCTTATGTATAAGGGCACTTTCGTGCCCAATTGTCTTCAGTTATTCTTTAACTAAGAACCACTTCTCGTGGATCTTTGCAAATGTACCGTTCTCACGGATCTTCTTTAAACCGTCATTAAGTTTCTTTAGAACTTCAGGATTCTTCTTAGAAACTACAATGCCGTAATCTTCACCGTTTGCCAGATCCTTAACTTCAACGTATGAGTCATCCTTTTTAGTCTGTAAGAAATACAGATTTACTGGTCTGTCATTTACAACAGCTTCACAGCCCTTGTTCTTTAACTCCATGAAAGCTTCAGGTACGGTGTTGTATGTACCAACATTGCCTGACAGCTCTTTACCGTAGCTAGCACCTGTTGTACCAATCTGAGCACATAGTCTAGATTTCTTTAAAGATGCTAAGGTAGGATACTTATCTGCATCAGCTTTTCTTACAATAGCGCTGATACCTGATTTGTAGTAAGGATCAGAGAAAGATACCTGCTTTGCACGCTCTTCTGTAATAGAAATACCGGCAATAGCACCATCTAACTGAGAGGTTAATACACCAGGAATCAATGAATCAAAAGGCATATTTACTACCTGAACCTCAAAACCTTCAGCCTCACCAATAGCCTTGATAATATCTACATCGTAGCCAATGATGTTTGCCTTATCATCTGTAAACTCAAATGGAGCAAAAGTAGCTTCAGTACCAAACTTTAAGGTTTCTGCGTTAGCAAATGACATTGAGGTGCATAAAGCTAATGCACCTAACAATAAAGCCTTTTTCATAATTATTCCCCCAATCATAGTTTTATCTGAATTTATAAAAAGCTTTTTTAGACTTTGTTCATCTAAAACTTTTTATAAAAAAACTGCATGCATTTTATCAAATATCTTAACTATAAGCTATTTATTGGCTAATTTATAACCGTTTTTCACAACGAAAGTACGTACGTTCTACATTAGAGCAAAACGTAAATTCAAAGCCAATAAGCAGATAATAGAAAGATACTGTATGTATTTGACAGTTTTTACTAGTCAATTTCCCATGGCTGAATTAGCCAGGTATCTTGAGGATATTCTTTTACGTAAAGGTCAGGATAATCTTTACCCTTCTCTTTTACATAAACGCATGCAAAGAATGCATCAGGATATACTTTTTTAACATAGCGAGCGGTATTGCCAGAATCTGACAGGTCATCAACAAAGATAGCATCTTTAATATCGATTACAGGCTTCTTTAATTCCTGAATCTCACCACCTATTTGATTTGCATATGAAGCTAGGCAGAAAGTATCAATCTTCTTGATATTAAGCTGAGCGCTTAAGATGGTTGCAGGGAAAAGACCACCACGAGTGATGACAATGATTGATTTAAAATCGCGACCTGTTTTTTTAATCATGTCTGCAAGTTTAATCGCATCATTTGCATATGTTTCAAAGCTAATGAATTCTTTCATAAAAATGTCCTAGAAAAATAAAGCGCTAGTATACAACATCAGACACAAAATATAGAGTTTTTGGTCAATGTATTAGCCTAAATTTACCAAAAGATACATTGGATAAATGTGCCATTTTAATACACTTTGAGCTTTGATAACCTGTTTTACTTTTCAAAATTTGACATTAGCTCCTTGAAAATTGTCCTAATTTCATCCTGCGACCTGCTTTCAAAATACACTATTTAGAAAAACGCATTCTTTAGCACATAAATATAGAAATTTTAAGAAAAATTAGTCAAACTCGATTAAAATGATTTTAGTTGTAAGTTGTCTTTGTTTTGGAGAATTAAAGTGACAACCATTAAAAATGTAGTTTTTGATTTTGGTGGAGTACTCTTAGACTGGAACCCACGTTACTTCTACTCATCAATTTTCAATGATGATGAGAAAATGGAGTATTTCATTCAGAACATCGTTACATCTACCTGGAACTCTCAGATGGATAGAGGTCGTACCTTTGAAGAGTGTATGAAAGAACTGTCTGAGGAGCATCCTGAGTACAAAGATCAGATCAACCTTTACAGAAAAGGTTGGGAGACCATGTTAAAGGGTGAGATTGAGTCAGGTATGAAAGTTCTCAAAGCAGTACAGGCATCTGGCAAATTCAAGATCTACGGTTTGACTAACTGGTCTGCTGAAACCTTCCCTTATGCTTTTAATACCTACAAGTTCCTACAGAGCTTTGAGGGTATTGTAGTTTCAGGTGAAGAGAAGATGATCAAACCTGAAAAAGGTATCTATTTAACTCTTCTTGAAAGATACAACTTAAAACCTGAAGAGACCTTCTTCATGGATGACAACATTAAGAATGTTGAAGTTGCTAAATCTAGAGGCATCCACGCAATTCAGTTCACAGGCTCTGATGAGAATTTAGCAGAAATTGCTAAAATTTTAAAAATTAAGATTTAAGTTTGTGTTTTCAAGTGCCGATAAGTACTAAAGGTAGGAGGAAATATCATGAGCGAAATTAGTTCAAACTATGGCATGGAATCATTAAATGTTGCCATGTTAAAGCGTTCTAGTGACAATCAGGGTCAGATGGCTTTAGCTTTGCTTGAAGGTGCTGTACAGACTTCACAGCAGATTCAGGCTAGTGCACCTGCTGCTCCTCAAGTTCAGCCTGTAGCTCATGCTGAAGGTTCTTTAGGAGCTAATATTGACACTACAGCTTAAACTTTCTGAAGTTTAAATAGAAAGAGCAGAATTCGTTTTGAACTCTGCTCTTTTTTATTCTTTATTGTTTTATTCTTTATAGCTAATCTTCTACAAACGCAGGGAGCCTTGCGGCTCCCTAAATTGGCAAATAGACAGATTAGACTGCTGTCATCAGCTTCTCTTGTACACTCCGGTACGAGGGAATGCTTTACCATCAGCATCAAATAAATGACATGCTGTTGATGGAATTCCTACTACAAAATCATCACCAGGACCTACATCAAGTTCTGAATCTGATTTAACTGTAAAGTCGCTACCTACCTCTGAAGCACCTGAGTTCATGTATAAGAAGAACTCTGCACCTAAGTTTTCGGTAACCTCAACCTTACCCTGAACCTTACCGCCGTCAGCTAACTCTGAGGTTGCACCTACTAAGTGCTCTGGACGAACACCTAAAATAACCTTAGCGCCAACTTCTGAACGTGATGCATCAACTGCAGCAGTGATGCGCTCGCCAGTGATTAACTTAACTACGCACTTGCCTTCTTCAATTGACTGAATTTCACCCTTTAAGAAGTTCATCTTAGGTGAGCCAATGAAGCCTGCTACGAATAAGTTTACTGGGTGGTTGTATAAATCTAATGGAGAACCAAACTGCTCTAAGTTAGACTCAGCGTTTGCCTTTAATGGGCTTAGAACGCAGATCTTGTCAGCTAAGGTCATAGCCTCAACCTGATCGTGGGTAACGTAGATGATGGTTGCATTTAATTCTTTATGTAACTTAGCGATCTCAAGACGCATCTTTACACGTAATGCAGCATCAAGGTTTGATAAAGGCTCATCGAATAAGAACACTGAAGGGTTCTGAACGATACAACGACCGATAGCAACACGCTGACGCTGACCACCTGATAGAGCCTTTGGCTTACGCTCTAAGAATGCTTCTAGACCTAAAACATCGGCTGCCTGAACTACACGGCGGATAATTTCTTTCTTATCCATGTGCTTTAACTTCAGACCGAATGCCATGTTCTCAAAAACGGTCATGTGTGGATACAGAGCATATGACTGGAACACCATACCAATGTTACGCTCTGAAGGAGGAACGTCGTTCACTCTCTTACCATCAATCATTAAATCACCATCAGTGATATCCTCAAGACCTGCGATCATACGCAGAAGAGTTGATTTACCGCATCCTGATGGACCTACGAAAACAATGAAGTCACCGTCTTTAATATCTAAGTTAATGTTACGTAAAGTATCCTTTAAGATTGCAGGATTGTAGTTCTTTCTTACTTTACTTAATAATACGTCTGCCATGATTTACTCTCTTTTAAAATTCGTTTATTAAAGCTATATGCTTATGATTAACCCTTTACACCACCAGCGGTCAAACCACCTACTAACCAACGCTGTGCTAATAAGAACACGATGGTAATTGGTAGACCTGATAGAACTGCAGCAGCTGCGAAATCACCCCACAGGTAATTCTGTGGATACAGATACTGCTGAGAACCTACAGCCAGTGTTAACTCGTTCATGTCTAAAAGTAGAACTGATGCTACTGGAACCTCAGTAATGGTACCGATGAATGCCAGAATGAATACCACAGCAAGAATAGGTACTGATAGAGGTAATAGAATCAATCTAAATGCCTGCCATGGTGTAGCACCGTCGATAGCAGCAGCTTCTTCTAGAGATGAATCGATGGTTTCGAAATAACCTTTAATTGTCCAAATGTGTAGTGCAATACCGCCCATGTAAGAGAGGATCAAACCACCGTGGGTATTTAAACCTAACCATGGAATGTAATCACCAATCTTATCGAACAAAGCATAGATAGCAACTAAGGCTAGCACTGCTGGGAACATCTGGAAAATTAACATACCGTTTAAAAGAACTGTCTTACCTGCAAACTTCATACGAGCGAATGCATAAGCAGAAGTTGTTGATAGACAGATAATTAAGAATGCAGTGATAAATGCAACCTTAATTGAGTTCCATAACCACAGTAGAACTGGGAATGGAGGAGGGATAATGCTCTCCTTGTAAACACCGTAAGAGGTACCTGCGTTGTCATTGCTGTCAATAACATACTTAACAGCATCAGCGCCTTCACCTAAGTTCATTACTAATTTCTTAGCAACGTTCTTGCAGATGTCTTTAGTTGCGCCTTCGTCAGCATAGGTAACGTCTTCAGCATCTGAAGTATCAGCATAACCTTCAACTGCTAAAGTTTTATCATCCTTTAGGTTCTGAACATCTGATACAGCAAAAGGTTCAGTTACGAAGTTGTGGAATGCAGGATCCTCTTCTGAGGTAACATAGAACTTTACTTTACCGTCATCAGTGTTGATTACGTTAACAGTAGCGCCTGATACCTTGTTTAACTTCACAACATCAAAACCTAAAGCTAAACGCCAGTGGTCTAAAGTTGAGGTTGATGCCTTTGGAATAATGTCACCGACAGAGAAGTTTCCCTGACGGAATGAAATTGCCACAATCATGAGTAAAGGAAACATGATTAGGCACAGGAAAGCTAGGATAAAAATATGAGCCAGAGCTTTTCTGTATACTAATGATTTTGGTTGAACAATTGCCATTTTCTATCAGTCTCCTCTTAACCTTGTACCTGACTGGTCTTAGTTAAACGTAACTGTACCAAGCTTAATAAGCCGACCATAATGAAGATCATTGCTGCAACAGCTGCTGCTAGACCGTAGTCGTTACCCTTACCACCCTCGAATGCGATACGGTAAGTGAAGCTTACTAATAAGTCAGTGTAACCTGCTGGAGCCTGAGTAGCGTTAATCATGTCAGGACCACCACCAGTTAATAACTGGATTAGTACGAAGTTGTTAAAGTTAAATGCGAATGATGCAATTAACAGTGGAGCCAATGGCTTAATCAATAATGGTAATGTGATGTGGCGTAAGTTTACCCAAGGTGAAGCACCTTCGATAGCTGTTGCCTCATATAAGTCATCTGGAATTGACTTTAACAAGCCCATGCACAGGATCATCATGTATGGATAACCTAACCATGCATTAACCATTAAAATCATACCTCTTGCTGCCCATGGATCGGTGAACCACTCAATTGAAGACCACTCAGCTCCAAAAGCAGCATAGATAGGACCCATAATTGCATTTAAGAACACATTCAATTCACCGAAGTTCTGGTTGAACAAACCTTTGAACACCAAGATAGAAATGAATGATGGTACTGCATATGGAAGAATTAGGAATACTCTGTAAATGCCTCTAAAGCGTAAGAACTGCCACTGTACTAGGCAAGCTAAAACCATACCGATAGCTAAAGTACCTAAAACAGTAATTGCTGAGAAGCAAACGGTCCATACGAAGATCTGTAAGAAAGGCATACGGATACTTTCGTTTGATAAGAACTTGATATAGTTCTTTAAACCGATATTTACTTTAAAGCCAGGAGCGAACTCTTTACCTGATAATTCACCCTTCTCATTAGCATACTGATAGAAACCAGTATCCATATTTGGCATGAATAACTGATGAGTTTCGTTATCCCATAATACGAAATCTGAGTCTACTAAATAACCGTTCTCAGCCTTTTCACCCTTTTTAAGAAGCTTGAACTTCTCACTTTGAGCTGAGAATGAGCGTAGACCACTCATTGATAGTTTTACTTGAGAATTTGGTACATGAAGAACAAATGTCTTTAAGGTATTTCTGTATGACATTAACTTCTTCATTGCAACTAACTTACCAGAAGTATCGCCTGATGCAACAAGGTTAATATCTGTTGCAGCGCCAGTCTTAGCTTTTTCAGCTAACTTCTTGTCAGCTAGGTTTAAAGGATTCTCATTCTTATAAACAGTTGAACCCTGTTGTAAAACAAGGTCATAAGTTCCGTCTTGTAACTCATAAAGTTTATAAGAATAATCACCACCTTCTGACTTGTAAGTCTTCTGCAGATGGAAAGCCATTGCAGAATCTACATTCATTACGTGGGCTCCTGAGTAGTTTGTAAAGGAGATCCACACTGTGTAGATTAGAGGGAAAATTATAAATGCAGTCATACCGGCGACGCTTGGGAAAGCGTAACGCTGTGCATACATTTTCTTACTTACGAAAACGTAAACACCTACACCGACGATCACAAGATCTAACAGAGGATAAGCGATATCTCCGTTAAGATACATGCAAATATCGGCATACAGATTGACTAACACAATTATTGCAACTACAGCCCATTTTATTAAAAACTTAGGACCTAGTTTCAAATTATGCATTGCTGACAGTTCCATGCCCAATTCCTAATTTGCCAAAATTAAAATAAAAAAAACTCTCGGCACTTTCGTGCCGAGGGTCAGTGTTAAAAATTATTCACTTAAAATACGCTTTGCAGCAGTATCAGCAGCTTCATTAACACCCTGACGACCTGATGTTACGTTCTTTAAAGCAGTCTCGAATGATGACCAGAACTTGCTCATCTCAGGTACTGAAGGCATTGGATCACCGTTAACTGCGTTTTCCTTGGTGGTTGCAATACGTGGATCCTTGTCTAACTTAGACTGGAAGCTGTTTAGAGCAGCTACACCTAAAGCCTTATCGTTGTTAACAGCCTCTAAGCCCTCATCGGTTAATAAGTAGTTCTCGATGAACTCAGTTGCTAACTCTTTGTTAGGAGATGCTGCGTTGATTGCTAAACCAGTTACACCAACGAATGCCTTAGCTGGCTGACCGCCTAACTTAGGTAACTTGTAAACTGAGAAATCAACCTTAGCGCCATCGTAGTTTGGCCAGCCCCATGGTCCGTTGATGATACATGCAGCTTTACCCTTGGTGAACTGTGCTTCCATAACACCATAGTCAGCACCCTTCTCCATGTAGCCCTTGGTGATTAAGTCAGAGATGAACTGTAAACCAGCCTTTGCACCAGCGTTGTTAACACCGGTATCCTTAACATCATAAGCACCGTTAACTTTCTTGAATGCGTAACCGCCCTGTGCAGCAATTAGAGGATAGCTGAAGTATGGAGTTGTGTATGCCCAAATGATTGGCTTAACACCGTCTTTCTTTAAGGTGTCACCTAACTTCATTAAGTCTTCGAAGTTCTCAGGAGCGCTCTTAACTAACTTGTTGTTACATAGTAAGCTTACTGCTTCGATAGCTATT
This sequence comes from Succinivibrio sp., assembly GCA_050873645.1. Lineage (GTDB taxonomy): Bacteria > Pseudomonadota > Gammaproteobacteria > Enterobacterales > Succinivibrionaceae > Succinivibrio. The sequence goes on from JBNMJE010000082.1 coordinate 9,158, forward strand.
GGGTAACCAACAATCTTGCCGTTAACAGTCATTGCATCCCAACCAACTTTAGCAAACTTTGCCTTCTCTTCATCTGAAGGATTGATAGGAGCGATAAGACCAGCTGCAGCCCACTCACCGAAACGGTCGTGTGCCCACATCATGATATCAGGACCATTCTGTGTTGCTGCAGTCTGCTGGAACTTAACTTCTACCTGATCTGGGTGAGCTACGGTAACCTTAATACCAGTATCAGCTGTGAACTTCTCACCAACTTTTGCAATACCGTTATAGCCCTTATCACCGTTAACCCAAACAGTTAACTGATCTTTCTCAATTGCTGCATTTGCTGAAACTGAGAAGCCTAAAGTCATAGCGCATACTACAGTAGCTAAAATTGTTTTTTTCATCTTATGATTTCCTTTAGTTTTCACTTATGTTGTCTGATCAAAAGATCAC
>JBNMJE010000083.1:0-9100 GCA_050873645.1 Succinivibrio sp.
AGTTTCTGCTCAAGGTAGTGAATGCTTGCACCGCCCTTGATTTCAACAGGATCAGTTAACAGATCCTTGTGTAGAGGAACGTTGGTCTTAATACCGTTAAGTACTAATTCATCTAAAGCCTCTAAACCGCGCAGACGAGCCAACTCACGGTCATCATCGTAAACAATTAACTTGCCTACTAATGAATCATAGTGAGGTGGAACCTTGTAGCCCTGATATACATGGCTGTCCCAACGTACGCCTGGACCACCTGGTACATGCAGATACTTTATCTCACCAGGAGAAGGCATAAAGGTAGCAGGATCTTCAGCATTGATACGGAACTCAAATGCGTGTCCACGTAACTTGATGTCTGACTGCTTGATTGATAATGGGTTGCCAGCGCAAACTGAAATCATTTCACGAACGATATCAACGCCAGTGATCATTTCAGTAATTGGGTGCTCAACTTGAACACGGGTGTTCATTTCGATGAAGTAGAACTCACCGTTCTCATATAGAAACTCGAAAGTACCTGCACCACGGTAGCCAATATCAATACATGCCTGAGCACAACGTGAACCGATAGTCTCACGCTGCTTCTCTGAAATGAATGGAGCTGGAGCTTCCTCTAGAACCTTCTGGTTACGACGCTGCATTGAGCAGTCACGTTCACCTAGGTATACAGCATGACCCTGACCGTCAGATAAAACCTGGAACTCAATATGGCGAGGGTTCTCTAAGAACTTCTCCATATATACAGCAGGGTTGTTAAAGAACATGTCAGCTTCACGGCGTGTTAATGCAATTGAATCTTCTAACTCAGCGTCAGATCTTACAACACGCATACCACGACCACCGCCACCACCAGCTGCTTTGATGATGATTGGGTAACCAATCTGGTTAGCTAAACGTTTGTTCTCTTCAAAATCTTCACCTAAAGCACCGGCAGAACCTGGAACGCATGGAACGCCAGCTTTCTGCATAGCCTTTTTAGCTGAAACTTTATCACCCATTAAACGAATGGTATCAGCAGTAGGGCCAATGAAGATAAAGCCTGACTTTTCAACCATCTCAGCAAAGTCAGCATTCTCTGATAAGAATCCATAACCTGGGTGGATAGCATTAGCGCCTGTAGCCTCAGCTGCAGCGATGATTGATGGAATATTTAGATATGAGTCTTTAGGAGCTGCAGGTCCTATGCACACAGCCTCATCAGCTAATTTTACATGCAATAAATCGCGGTCAGCAGTTGAATGTACAGCTACGGTCTTTAAACCTAACTGACGGCATGCTCTTAGAATACGTAAAGCAATCTCACCGCGGTTTGCAATCAGAACTTTTTCAAGTTTCATATTTATGGGTTACCCCTTATATTATTCAAACTCGAATAATGGCTGATCAAACTCAACGGTAGAACCGTTCTCAACCAAAATTTTCTTAATAACACCTGATCTGTCAGCCTGAATCTGGTTCATCATCTTCATAGCTTCGATAATGCACAGGGTATCGCCTTCTTTTACTGAAGCGCCTTCTTCAACGAAAGGAGCTGCAGTAGGGCTTGCTGAACGATAGAAAGTACCAACCATTGGTGACTTCATAAGTTTAGCAGCATCAGGAGCAGCTGAAACTGCAGGTGCTGCTGCAGGAGCAGGAGCCGCTGCAGCTGCCTGTACAGGAGCTGGTGCAGGAGCTGCTACAGGAGCTGCAATTACGGTCTGAACTGACTGAGCTACAGCCTTTTCACGGGTAATCTTAAGCTCTTCTTCGCCTTGCTTTAAGTTGATCTCAGATACATCTGACTTAGATACAATTTCGATAAGCTTAGCTATCTTATGAATATCAATTTGCATGAAAAATATCCTATTTAGTTGATTCTAATCTTAATGCTTACGGTCTAAGAAACGAACAGCGCCTCTTAGAGCAAACTCATAACCATCAAGTCCGAAACCTACAATGACACCAACAGCCACATCTGAAAGAAATGAATGATGTCTAAATTCCTCTCGTTTGTGAACATTGGAAATGTGAATCTCATAGAATGGCATATCAATACCTGCAAGCGCATCACGAATAGCTACACTAGTATGGGTATAGGCACCTGCGTTTAATAGTATGAAATCTACTTTGTTGCGGGAATTTTGGATCTTGTCGACGATATCGCCTTCATGATTAGACTGGTAGCATTCAATATCAACATTAAGTTCATCTGCTACCTTTTTGAGCATATTCTCAAGATCTTTAATGGTTTCATGACCATAGATCTCAGGCTCACGGGTACCTAGAAGGTTAAGGTTTGGACCATTAACCACTAATATTGAATATTTAGCCAAAATCTAACTCCAAAAAACTGAATTGGCGCATTTTATCATTTTTATAGTAAAGTGGCGCAAATTTTCTTAAAAAGTCCGTGTTTTTTATAAAATTTGACCTTTTTTACCTAAAATCACTAACTATAAAGAACTAATAAAAGGCTCACTTACTGAATGTAATTTGTGTTTTTTTATTTGGCAAATTTAAGCACTGAAAACTTGTAAAAACTATGATGTACAACACAAAAAAATGTTAGAATAGTCACACAGTTTTTTCTTTCATTTATAAGGTGCCTGTTAAAAGGCGCCGTAACCTTAAATAACTACTGAGGAACACTCCATGAGCTTCATTAACAAAGCCAAGTCAATCGCAGAATATGATCCAGAGTTATGGACCGCAATGAGCGGCGAATGCCAGAGACAGGAAGATCATATCGAACTTATCGCATCAGAGAACTATGCTTCTAAGTGTGTAATGGAAGCACAAGGCTCACAGCTGACCAATAAATACGCTGAAGGTTATCCTGGAAAGCGTTACTACGGCGGTTGCGAATACGTTGATGTTGTAGAGCAGTTAGCAATTGACAGAGCTTGCAAGTTATTCCACTGCGATTACGCAAATGTTCAGCCTCATGCTGGTTCTCAGGCAAACAATGCTGTATATCAGGCACTGTGCAAACCAGGTGACACCGTAATGGGCTTATCATTAGCTTCAGGTGGTCACTTAACTCACGGTTGCCCTGTAAACTTCTCAGGTAAAATCTACCACGCTGTAGGTTACGAAGTTAACGAGAAGGGGGAGTTAGATTACGATGCAATCCGTAAGGAAGCATTAGAGTGCAAGCCAAAGATGATCATCGGTGGTTTCTCAGCTTACTCAGGAATCGTTGATTGGAAGAAACTTCGTGAAATCGCTGACGAAGTTGGTGCATATTTATTAGTTGATATGGCTCACGTAGCAGGTCTAGTAGCTGCTGGTGTATACCCAAGCCCAATTGACTATGCTCACGTTGTAACCTCAACTGCTCACAAGTCATTAGGTGGTCCACGTTCAGGCTTTATCTTATCTAACTGCCACGACGAAGCTATCTACAAGAAATTAAATTCAGCTATCTTCCCAGGTACACAGGGCGGTCCTCTAGAGCACGTTATCGCTGCTAAGGCTATCGTATTCAAAGAGGCTATGGAGCCATGGTATGTTGAGTACCAGAAGCAGGTTGTAGCTAATGCTAAGTTATTAGCTCAAGAAGTTATGAAGCGCGGTTACAAAGTTGTAGCTGGCGGTACCCACAACCACTTATTCTTAATGGACTTCATCGGCTTAGAGATGACCGGTAAAGATGCTGAGGCAGCTTTAGGCAAGGCATTCATTACTGTTAACAAGAACACCGTTCCTGGTGAGCCACGTTCTCCATTTATCACCTCAGGTATCCGTGTTGGTACTCCAGCATGTACCCGTCGTGGTTTCAAAGAAGCAGAGATCAAAGAGTTAGCTTCAATCATGTGTGATGTTCTAGACAACTATCAGAATGATGAAGTTATCTTAAAGTGCCGTGAGCGTGTTAAGGCTCTATGCGCTAAATTCCCTGTATACAAAGACTAATAGTCTCAAGATAGGAAATTTACTTTGAGTCAAGTTTTAGAAACTGACAAAAAATACATGATGCAAGCCCTAAAGCTTGCATCATGCGGCTTATACACATCCTACCCAAATCCTGCGGTAGGATGTGTCATTGTCCGTGACGGTAAAATCATCGGCAAGGGATACCACCATAAAGCTGGTTGTCCACATGCTGAGATTATGGCTTTACAGGATGCCTCCTTTGATGTTGAAGGCGCTACTGTATATGTAACTCTAGAGCCATGCTCTCATTATGGCAGAACTCCTCCATGTGCCTTAAAGCTTGTAGAGATGAAGGTAAAAAGAGTAGTTGCTGCTGCAGATGATCCAAATCCTAAAGTAAACGGTAAAGGCTTTAAGATCCTACGTGATGCTGGTATTGAAGTAACTCAGCATGTATTAGAAAAAGAAGCTTTATTCCAAAACCGTGCTTTCATGAAATCTATTACAGGTCCTATACCTTACGTATCTGTAAAGGTAGGTATGTCACTAGATTGCAAAACTGCTCTAAAAGACGGTTCAAGCAAATGGATCACAGGACCACAATCTCGTCAGAAAGTTCAAGACATCAGAGCAAAGTCAGACTGCATCATTACCGGTGTAAATACTGTAATTGCAGATGATCCATCAATGTCTGTGCGCTACAACGAATTAAAAGATAAGTACTATCAAAAGATTGATAAAGAGTATTTAAGACAGCCTTTAAAGGTTATCTTAGATACCAACTCAAACTTGGATATTGCAAAATATAAGATCTTTAAAGACGGTAAAGTCTTACTGGTTAACGGTACTACTGACTCTGAGTTAGTTGGTACTGAAAAAGTTGTAGATGAGCATGTAACTCGCATCTTTATGCCTTTAAGACATGATCTAATCGATCTTGAATATCTGTTAAAATACTTAGGTGAATTAAAAATTCGTCGTGTGATGGTAGAGGCTGGTTCAATTTTAACCTCTGCTTTTATCAATGCAGGTTTCTGTGATGAACTCTACCTCTTTATGTCAGGTAAAGTTTTAGGTAAAGATGGACGCGCTGCATTTAATCTTGAGAATGCGTTATCTTTAGATAAGTGTCAGGAATTTACCTTATATAAGACTAAAAAGTACGGTTCTGATGTGCTCTTACATTATCTATTAGGTGGTAACTGATGTTTACAGGTATTGTTGAAGCTGTAGGCACTCTAAAGGCTTTAAAAAAGCATGGCCACGGTTATGAGATTTTAGTAGAAACACCGGAGTCTTTTAAATTAAAAGAGCGTGTAAGATTAGGCGATTCTATAGCTAACAACGGTGTATGCCTTACAGTTACAGCTATGTCAGGTAATGCTTTTTATGCAGACGTTTCAGCTGAGACTGTAAAATGTACCTGTTTAGGTAATTACGCTAAAGGTCACAAGTTAAACCTAGAACTTGCATGCACTCCATCAACTCATTTAGGTGGTCATATCGTACAGGGCCACGTTGATGGTATTGGTACTGTAGTCTCAAAACATACCTTAGATGAAGCCTATGATATCTGGATAAAAGCTCCAGATGAGCTTTTACGCTATATAGCCCCAAAGGGCTCGATAGCTGTAGATGGTGTGTCTTTAACTGTAAATGAGATCAAAGGTAACACCTTTAGGTTAACCTTGATTCCTCATACTCAAAGTAATGTTAACTTTGAGAACTTTTCAGAAGGTAATAAGGTAAATCTTGAGTGTGACGTACTGTCAAGATACCTTGAAAGATTGCTCTCTTACGGATTTAATCAGGGTAAGACAACTCAAGATATGAGCAGTACCCAGAGTAATTTACAGCAGAATAATTTATCTAATAGCAAGAGAGAAAAGAGCTCTGCTATTACTATGAGCTCACTGCTCATGAACGGTTTTAAATAATTTTGGAGAACATATGTCTATCAAAGTAATTGAAGGTAACAAGCCTTGCCGAGAGGGCAAGTTTGCTATTGTAGTATCTCGTTTTAACAGCCTTATCTGCGAGCGTTTAGTTGAAGGCGCTATCGACGTTTTAAAGCGTGAAGGTGAGGTACCTGAGGAGAACATTACTTTAGTACGTGTTCCTGGTGCAATTGAGATCCCAGTTGTATGCGAGAAGATTGCTCAGTCTGAAAAGTACGATGCTATCATCGCTTTAGGTTGCGTAATTCGTGGTTCAACCTATCACTTTGAAGTTGTTGCTAACGAGTGTGCTAAGGGTATTACTCAGGTAACCTTAAAGTATGCTATCCCTGTATCAAACGGTGTTTTAACTGTTGATACTCTAGAGCAGGCTTTAGAGAGAGCAGGTTCTCATACCGGTAACAAGGGCGCTGAAGCTGCTTCTGCTGCACTTGAAATGGTAAATGTTATAAAACAGTTCTAGTAAGAGTACTTATAAAGATAAGAGTACTTATAAAGATAAGTGAATTTATAAAGAAAAGTATCATTAGTAAAAGTTCTTAAAAGGTATAAAGATCTTATAAGAACTTTAAACTTAAAATAATAAAGGATTTAAAAAGATGGATTCAACAGAAGGTGCAGTAACACCAGCTCAGCGTCACAAGGCAAGACACTTTGCGATGCAGGCTATCTATCAGTGGCAGTTAACCGGCTTAAGCCCAACTGAAATTGAAAAACAGTTTTTAGAAGATCAGCCTATGAAAGGTACCGATCTTGATTACTTCCACGATCTAGTATCAGGCGTAATTAACAATGTTCGTGATATCGACATTGTTTACGCTCCATATTTAAGCCGTCCATTAGACGATCTTGATCAGGTGGACAAGGCTGTATTACGTTTAGGTACCTTTGAGCTGATGTATCGCCAGGAAGTTCCATACCGTGTAGTTATTAACGAAGCTATCATTCTTGCAAAGGAATTTGCAGAACAGGATAGCCACAAGTTCGTAAACGGTGTGTTAGATAAGGTTGTTAAGTCTTTTAAGGCTCACTAGTGTCACTAGGCGAATTTGAACTTATAAAAAAGTACTTCTGTCAGAATGACAGAGGTACTGGTATCGAGTTAGGCATAGGCGATGACTGTGCCCTATTAAACATTCCAAAAGGAAAAACTCTAGCTATCACCACCGATACCCAAATTGAGGGTATTCATTTCTTTAAAAACACCTCTCCTTACTATGTCGGCTATAAGTCTTTGTTGGTAAACTTATCAGACCTAGCTGCTATGGGAGCAAAACCATACTGTTTTACTCTATCTGTAACACTGCCTGAGGCAAGTGAGTCTTTTTTAGAAGAGTTCTCAAAAGGATTATTCACATTAGCTTCAAAAGTAAATATTCCTCTAATTGGAGGCAATACTACCAAAGGTGAGTTATCCATAACCATAAGTGCTTATGGCTTAGTGGATGCAGAAAAGGCTTTAAGACGTGATAAAGCTAAAGTAAATGATGACATTTATGTTACAGGTACTTTAGGTCTACCAGGTCTTGCTGTAGAACTAGGTTACAAGCAGATAAGCATTGATACTCTAATTGATGGAAAAGATGCTTTTACGCATTGCTATGAAAAGAGCATGTTAATTCCTGACAGATGTGAATTGGCACAAAAGCTTGTAAATTACTCACACTGTGCTTTAGACGTCTCAGACGGTCTTGTAGGTGACTTAAAACATATCCTAGAGCGCTCACATGTAGGCGCTAGAATTGATGTTGAAAAGTTACCAAAGCCTTCTGAATTTACGGTCTATAACCTAGATGAAGAAGTGCAGGATAAGCTTTGCTTATACGGTGGCGGTGATTATGAGTTGCTCTTTACAGCTCCAAAGGAAAACCATGACAAGCTAATGGAATTAGCCTGTTTTTGTGCTGTAAAAGTAAGCAAAATTGGTGAAATTAAAAATGGTACATTTGAGATCTTAAAACATGGTAAGATGTACCATCAAAACGTAAAGTCGTTCGAACATTTTTAAATAAAGAATTCAAGGAAACATTGGAGATTTATCTTGAACACATTATTAAAAAAGACTGCCATCGCATCAGTATTGGCAGCATCAGTATTATCTTTAAGTGCATGCGATCACGAAGTTTCAGTTTCAGCAAATGGTGCAGTTGTTAACGCAAATGCAACAACATCTGCAGCACTAAATGATAAGAGCTCTTTTGAGGACAAAGCTGCATATGCTATCGGCGCTTCTTTAGGTGAGTATGTAGCTCAGATGAAGCAGAGCCAAGAGCAGTTAATCGGTCCAATCTCAGCTGAAAAAGTAATCGAAGGTTTCACTGATGGTGTAAACGGCGCTTCAGCTTTAGACAGAGCTCAGATTGAGAAAGTGTTAAAAGATCTTGATGCAAAGATCCAAGAAAAGATTGCAGCAGAGCAGAAGAAATCAGCTGAAGAGAACTTAAAGGCTGGTGAGGCTTTCTTAGCAGCTAACTCAAAGAAAGATGGCGTTGTAACCACAACTTCAGGCTTACAGTACAAGGTTGTAAAGCAGGGTGAAGGTGAGACCGCTAAGAAAGGTGACAAGATCACTGTTACCTATAAGGGCACAACCATTGATGGCGTAACTTTTGATGAGTCTAAAAAGCCAATCGAGTTCCCATTAGAGAACATGATTGAAGGCTGGATCGAAGGTTTACAGTTAATGAACGAAGGTTCAGAGTACATCCTCTACATTCCATCAAAGTTAGCTTATGGTGAGAATGGTGCTTCTCAGGTTGTAAAACCAAACTCAGTTTTAATCTTTGATGTTCAGTTATTAAAGATTGAAAAGCCAGCTCCTAAGGCTGAGACTGAGCAAAAAGAAGAAGCTAAGAAATAATTCTTAAGCTCTATCATTAAAATAAGAGCATAAACAAGCTCTAATCAAAAGATATTCGTCTTTGGTTAGAGCTTTAATTTTAAAGATAAGTAAATCCTTTTATTAAGCTAAACTTAGCCATTCACTTCAACTTTTAGTCCTTAAATCTAAATCAACTAATACTCTCTTATGGTTAGAGTATCCTTAATATCCACCAATATCTGTTTTAGATAATAAAATCTCTTACTTGTAATAAGCGTTCATTTTTAGGGTAAAGATCTGTTGAGACAATACCTTTAACGAACTATCTTTAAAGGCTATTAACAAGACTCAAAACAAGTAATCTTAAAATAAGCAACTTAGAATTACTGACTGCTTCTTTTTACGTCTTCAAGAGCTACAGAAAATGCCACTAATAAAGGCGAAATAAGAGCTTTTCAGGCTATAC
>JBNMJE010000084.1:0-8964 GCA_050873645.1 Succinivibrio sp.
TAATGCCGGTTTTATTTTGGGTAAATTAGCTTTGAAATTTGCTTAACAAATATACCAAAGTGCTCCCAAGATATTGCCAAACAATGTATTAAGAGCAAAAAGCGCAATCATCACAACCATTAAAGATAAATCAATCATACCTATTGGAGGGAGCAGCTTTTGAACTGGTGCTACAACAGGGTAGGTGATCTGCGCAAAAGTCATGCTCAAATAACGAGTGTTAGGTAACCATGAAGTTAAAGCCTGAGCTAAGAGTAAAAAGATTAAAAGATAGCCAAAGCTTTTAACTGTCATAATGATTGATGCTAGAGCAATCAATACAATATCAATAGATGATGACAAACATACTAATACAGTAAAGAAAACTACTGCAATTACAAAACCAACAATAAAACCACAATAGTAGAAGCCTTTAACATGGATGTTTCTAATAGGTAATCTACCTAATAAAGGCTCTGTGAGTTTTACTACAGCCTGTGTAAAAGGGTGGTAGTAGTCAATGCTAGACGACTGCATTAGAGCTCTCAGTTCAAAGAGCATCACTACTGCAGTTACAAACATAATTAGATAATGAATTGCCATGTTTAATCCTTCATTGAAAATCTGTTAGAACATCTTCTCAAATTCGTAAGTTCTGTCAAGACTTGCTTGGATTGTATTCTGCATAATTTGCTCAAAATTACCTTCAGTCATCTTGCAAAGACCAGCAAAGGTAGTACCGCCTTTAGAGGTTACAGCCTCTCTTAGAGCTGCAATTGAGGTATCTTGGTTTTTAATTACCATAGATGCTGAGCCAAATACGGTCTGTTCTACCATCTTTCTAGCATCATTTGGAGTAATACCATTTCTTACAGCTTCAGAAATTAAAGCCTCCATAAATCTGTATACAAAGGCAGGACCACAACCACAAATAGCACCAATTACATTTAATGCCTGCTCGTCGCCTTCAATGCACTCACCCATGTGAGATAGCATCTTTTTGCATAACTCTTTTTCGCTATCGGTTACAGCTGAATCGTAGCTTACAGCGATTACGCCTAAACCTAATTTAGCAGGAGTGTTTGGCATGATACGAATTAGGTTGTGAGTTTGTAACTGTGCATAAATTGAAGATAATTTAAAGCCAGCAGCCATAGAGATGAATAACTTACCATCTAAAGAAATGTTTGAATTTTTAATTTCTTCAAGGACAGAAGTTAAGATCTGAGGTTTTACACCTAAGAAGATCACCTGAGCTTGCTCAACTGTCTTTACATTGTCTGTAGTGATATTAGAACCGTGCTGTTTAAATTTTTCTAATTTCTCTAAATGAGGACCACTTACAGTAATATTCTTTGCGTCATAATCTTTGATAATGCTGTCATAGATGCAGCTGGACATGTTGCCGCCACCGATGAAAGCTACTTTTACATCGTTCATAGTTTTGTTTTTGTACTCTCTAGCACCGAAAATTGCTGTTCCAATTCGAACTTCTGTTGAACCTTGAGCAATCGCAAGATCCAAGTCATGGGTCATACCCATAGACAGTATGTCAAAATCGGCAATGCTTGTCTTGTACTTGTTAAAGAGGTCCTTTAATTGTGCAAATTCAGCGGTGATTTCATCACGGTTATCGGTGTCCTTACCAATGCCCATAAAACCACGCAACTTTAACTTTTTGCAACTTTGAATTTCTTTAATGAGCTCATCGATATCTGATACAGCGCAACCAGACTTTTGAGACTCATCAGAGATGTTGACCTGAATTAAAACTTCAAGTGGTTTTAGGTTATCAGGTCTTTGTTCATCTAATCTTTTGGCCACAATAACTCTATCTACGCTTTCGACAATATCAAAGTGGGTTGCAATCAGCTTGGTCTTATTTTTCTGAATAGGTCCAATAAAGTGCCAAACGATGTCGTTATAACCTAATTCTTTTAGTTGCTCAATTTTCTCAGATGCTTCAACGGCATATGATTCACCAAAGTGTCTTTCACCATCTTTGTATGCTTCGATAATCATCTCTTTAGGCTTGGTTTTGCTTACACATAAAAGCTTTACGCTATTTTGTTCTCTCTTGGAGTTGACTACAGCGTTAGTGATGGATGAGTGAATGTGATTTAAATTTTCAGTGATGCTGTTCATAAATTGCCTTTTTATCTAATCCTATTAAATGGTATTATAGCGTCTTAAATAAAACTGTAACAATTTAATAAAACTGTAATAATTTGAAGGTGTACCAATGTTTGTTATCAATAACGAGATTTGTTCTCAGTGCGGTGAATGTCAGGATATCTGTCCTTGTGGCGCTATAGAGCAACAGCCTGATGACAGTTTTAAGATCGATGCAGAGATGTGTTCAGATTGTGCTGCTTGTCAGTCAGTATGCCCATTTGAGGCAATTGAAGAAAAAGAAGACGACAAATAGTCCTAAGAATTCATAGTTTATTTATACAACAACTAAAAGGGGAAGCACAAGCTTCCCCTCGCTATTTTAAGATGGAGAATTCAGAATTCTCTCCATCTTAAATTTATGCCTTAGCGTTTTCTAACTGAGGCTCAACCTTGTTTTCAGAAGTACCATTTTCAAGCTGTTCTTTAAGCTCTGAATCGTTATTCTTATTGAATAGACCATTTCTTAACTGCTTGATGAACTCATCTTTTTCTAAGGTCTTTACATGAAGATCTAACTGATCGAAAGGAATTTCGATGTCATTCTTTGCAAAGACACTCAAGGTTTCACGGCTTAAATAATCCATGGTGAGCTTTCTATCGCCAATGTTTGTTACATATACTTCAGCACAGATGTTAACAGAGCTTGCTGCTAACTCTTTAATATAGATTAAAGAAGCCTGCTCCTTTGAAATGTAACGGCATCTGTTAACAATAGAGAGTAACAGACTCTTTGCCTTTTCAACATCAGCATCGTAAGCTACACCTACTACGAACTCTAACTTAGTAACAGTACTGGTTAAAGACCAGTTAGTAAGAGCTGAGGTGATGAACTCTTTGTTAGGGATCATTACTTCCTTGTTTTCAAAAGACATCACTGTAGTAGAACGAATTCTGATCTTGTTTACAGTGCCTGACAGTCCATTTAAGGTAATGATATCGCCAACTCTAGTCTGTCTTTCAAACAGCAGAATGATACCAGATACGAAATTAGCAAAGATTTCCTGAAGACCGAAGCCTAAGCCTACAGATAAGGCAGCGACTAACCACTGTAGATTTTCCCATCGTATTCCCACAGAACCTGCTGCGCAAATGATACCGAAGCCGGTGATGAGGTATGAGGTAATTACCTTTACAGTATAGCCTGTGCTCTTCTGATTGATGCCTTTCTTGATGAGCAGGAGCTTTTCTAAAATAGCAGGTAAGTTCTTATTTAGAACACTTGTGATAATCAGAATAAAGACTGCTAAAAGAATGTTAGCAAGTGACAGATAATCTGTTACTACAGGAGTGCCATTTACAAGCTCTGTCTTTGTCCAAATCTGAATGGTATCTAAGTATCTTAAAACAGATGCTAGATCATTCCACTGAATGTACATAAAGAAAGCTGTAATAGTAAGCAGTGCAGTATTTACAATCTTAAATGCTTTTGAACATAGATGAGATGGACTCATGTTCAGCATAGCGATAAAGTTCTGTGAAGTAATTTCCTCACTGTTGTTGTCATCCTGAGCATGTTTCTTCTTTAAAGAAGCTTTAAAGATATAGACATGCATCATACGGTGAATGGTTTGGCTTACAAGGTAGTAAGCTAAAATGATGTAACAGGTAAATGCCAGTCTGTTAGTTAAAGTTACGATTGAATATAAGTAACCTGAAGCTACAAACAGAACTGCCATTAAGCATACGATAATCGCAATAAAGCTTCCTACAACGGCTGTAGCTGATGAGTTTGCAAAGTCAGCTAAGTTTCTTACAAACATCCTAACAGAGATAAACAGCAGAGCTGTGCATGAGAGCAGAACCACGATAAATGAAGTGATATCTGCATAAATAAAGTTTGAGTCAGTCTCAGCAACGTTAGCAAAAATCAGTAATGGTAAAGAGAAGATCCATACTTGATTTAATAGATTTCTATACTGTCTTAACTTATAAGGCTGAACACTAAAGTGTCTTTGTACTAAAGCATTTGGCTTAATGATCTGTAAGAAGAACACGAATACAAAGATGTGCAGCACCATAATTAGAATGATTTGGTACTGTAAGTTAGTGGTAGCCAAAGATAGACAGATGACAATAGAACCTATAACTACCATCCACGACAGTCGAGGCACCATCATGATCATGTTGTTGATGATCGCAGCAGGTGTTACAAAGATAGAATCATTCTTTCTGTCTAAGCGCAGAGCCAGTTCATTGTTGTATCTTTGAATTCTGCTGTTAAATGAAATAACTACTAAAGCTAAAAGAATGAATGGCAGTACCACTAAAAGCGCGGTCTTAGTGGTATGAGCTTTAAACTTATCACTTGAGAGTTTATTTAATAAGTTACCAAACTCATATTTAATAGTAGGTACTAATGAGTAAATAAACTCAGAACCTAAAGACTGATTTGATTTAACCCAGAATAACTGCTCTGAGATATCAGATTTGATCTTAGTTCTGATATTGTTGTAACTTGTGTATTTTACTTTTAACTCAATGGTTGTGCTCAGCTCGTTAGCGAGAACTTGGTACAACTCACTTAGAACACGTCTTCTTTGAGAATAGAGAGTAGTTAAATCACTTCTGTATTTTTCTAAAGAAGGATTCTTCTTGATATCCTGATTAACAATAATCTCAATATCCAATAACTTGTCAGTTTGCTCTCTTAATTCATAAATATAGATATTAAGGTTGGCAATCACCTCATCAAGATCATAGCTTAGCTGTACATTTGGCAACATGGACAGTTGCTTGTTTAGAAGTCTTGATAGAACTAGGCTCTTACCTAATTCCTTGATTTGGTTATCAAGATCCTTTTGCATTTGATCTACTTTAGTTAAAGCAGAATCAACTTCCTGATAGTCGTGCTGATAGAGGGCGTTCTTTTGACGATGCTCTAAAAGATAGCTGTTAATTCTCTTGATGCTATCAACCATTTTGGCAAGCTGAGGATCTTTTTTACTGATAGCTTCGTTTTGCTTTTCCTCATCATCAACAGAATAATCGAGGTTCTTTTTTAGACTTAATGTCTTAACGTCTTTATCTAATCTGTTGTATTTGATGTTAGCAATCTTTTGCTCGTAGTTTGCTAAATCCTGAAGAATTGATAGGTTAGCAAGTTTATTTTTAAATAAAGAATTCTCTAGATTTGCTTTACAAATTAACAGTGCATAAACACGATTCTTAAAAAGATCTGGGTTGGCATTCTTATCAATAGTAGATAAAAGCTCTTTAATTTTATCGTTGTTCTGAGTAACAGTGTTTTGAGCTTTTTCAGGCAGAGTCTGTACTTTGTTATGAGCATCTGAAGCGTTGTTCAGTTCAATCTGAGCGGTTACAAGATCTCGCTGAGCTTTCTCTAATCTTGCATCTAACTCATTATCAGAGAGGTTCTTGATATCATCGGTAGTTAAGGGCTCAATCTTTTGCTGATTGGTGTAGTCATTAGCTAACTTTAATAGCTTTTTATTTGCATCTTTTAAACTTTTATCAAGATCTTTTTGCTGATTGGTCAAATCAGTTATCTGATCTAAAGTATCCAAACCTGTTTTATACAGAGCGCCTAAGGCCTTTTTATCATCATCTGATAAAGAAGCATCTGAGGCTAAAGAATCAATTTGTTCATTGATTTCTTTTGCAGTTGGAACGGATATATCACCAATTTGAGTTTGGAGTGTGGTTGCAAGTGCACTTCCTTGCAGGAGAAGAGCACATAAAACTGATGCAAATAATCTTTTCATAATTTGTAAAACAATCTGTCCTGATAAATTTTTTGTACAGTTTATCACGAAAAAAAGGAAGAGAATTTACTCTTCCTTCATGCACTTTTTTGTAATTAAAAGCTATAAATCTAAAGGTTGCAGTTATTATCAACTCATAAGGTTAGCAAAACCTTATGAGTGATTAAAACAAAGAACTAAACCTTAGGATTGATAATAGTAGGACCTGAATGCTCGTCAGTCTGTGGGTAGTCTAGGTTGTAGTGAAGACCACGTGACTCTTTTCTAGCCATTGCTGAACGAACAATTAACTCTGCAACATCAAGTAAGTTACGAAGCTCTAGCAGGTTTCTTGAAACTCTGAAGTTTGAGTAGTACTCATGAACTTCTTTCTTTAACATCTCGATTCTGTGCATTGCTCTTTCAAGACGTTTGTTAGTTCTTACGATACCTACATAGTCCCACATGGTTAATCTTAACTCATGCCAGTTGTGGGTGATGATAACTTCCTCATCAGAGTTAGTAACCTGACTTTCATCCCAATCAGGGATCTCAGCGATGTCGTAGTTGTCATCTGGAAGGTGCTTTAAGATATCGGTAGCTGCAGCCTTACCGTAAACAACGCACTCAAGTAATGAGTTTGAAGCTAGACGGTTAGCACCGTGAAGACCAGTGTATGAGCACTCACCTACAGCATACAGACCATCAAGATCGGTGCGAGATTTTCTGTCTACCATGATGCCACCGCAGGTAAAGTGAGCTGCTGGTACAATAGGAATAGGCTGTTTGGTAATATCAATACCAACCTTTAAACATCTCTCATAAATAGTAGGGAAGTGTTTCTTTAAGAACTCTGGCTCTTTAAATGAGATATCTAGGTACATGCAGTGAGCACCTAATTTCTTCATCTCATGGTCAATGGCTCTAGCTACGATATCACGTGGAGCTAACTCCAATCTCTTATCGTAATCCTGCATAAAGCGAGTGCCATCAGGACGCTTTAACTGAGCGCCTTCGCCTCTTAGAGCTTCTGTTAGAAGGAAGTTTCTATCAGCATCGCAGTAAAGAGTTGTAGGATGGAACTGATTGAACTCCATGTTTGCTACACGGCAACCTGCTCTGTAAGCCATAGCAATACCATCGCCTGAGCTTACCTCAGGGTTACAGGTATACTGATAAACCTTTGAGGCACCACCGGTACATAGAGCGATAAATTTTGCTCTAATAGTCTCGACGTGGTTAGTTTCAGTATTTAAAACATAAGCACCTAAAACTCTGTTACCTGCCATACCTAGTTTCTTGGTAGTAACTAGATCGATAGCATTGTGGTTTTCTAAAACGGTGATGTTCTTATGAGCTCTAGCCTTAGCAATTAAGGTTTCCTGAATTGATTTACCAGTATGATCTTCTGCGTGGAAAATTCTTCTGTGAGAGTGACCACCTTCTCTGTGTAAGTGGTATGGAGATTGTGCTTCAGTATGCTCAGTCTCTTTCATATCAAAAGGAACACCAGTGTCAATTAACCACTGAATTGCATCGTGAGCATTCTTTGCAACAAACTCAACTGTCTTTTCATCACAAAGGAAACCACCAGCAATGCAGGTATCTTTGATATGAGCTTGAATACTGTCGTCATCATCTTTGATGTTGTATACGCCAGCAATACCGCCCTGAGCGTAATTAGTAGAACCGGCGCAAGCACCTTCCTTAGAGAGAACGATTACCTTTGCCTTATCAGCGATGCCCAGTGCAAGTGTAAGACCTGCAGCACCACTACCAATGATTAAACAATCTGTTGTGTAGTTCATTTTCTAATCCTGTATAGCACAAAGTGAATTGATCAGTTTCTGATTAAATCTGTACTAAATTTCTAAAACTTCCAACAGATAATTTTACATCCAAATTTGTAGAATGAAACATTTTTACATTTTTTCTCATTTTTAGGTTCAATATAGTGAATCATTAACCAATTAGTCTTGTTCATGGATTGAACGGTTAAAGAAAACGATCCTTTTTAATATTTTCAGAGGAGGAATGTAGTAAATATTGAGAAGATCTTCAAAACACTTTTCGTCAAGGTATTTGTCCACCTTTTCATTGCCATGTGCAATTGCATTTCTTACATCAACAAGTTTTAGCTCTGCGGTATTAACTTTTATTCTGTACTTATCAATGTCATTACATATTTTTATAAACTCGCTTGTCTTGTCGCCAAGATAAATTGCAAATCCGTTGATGAGTTTACTTGCTCTTCTTGCTTCTGGGTTATTAACTGTTAGTCCTAAAAACTTGATATTTCCCATGGTGAGTTCTTTTGCAAGAGCATCATGAGTTATTTTGTATTTATCATTATTGCATTTTGTACTTTTAACAGCTTGATAAGCTTTAGTCTTTCTGAAAGGGTAAAAGATGTTCGATTTAAATTCTCTTTCTAACACTGTTAGCAGAGCAAAAATTGAGTATTTTGCTGAATGTAATTCATTTACCATTTCAAAGGAATTTTGAATTTCATTTTGGGTTGCAGGTAAAAGATATTTCCAAAAGTCAGACAGACCTGAAGGAAGAGCAACATTACTTAAATTAAAACGATTTGCTGAACTGATATTACTCTGGACTCTGTTGATTAAATCTTCATCACTGAGCTTTTGTTTTTGGAGATTTTTGATTTCATTTTCCATCTGCTCATAAGATTTTTTCAACTTCTCAATTGTTTTAGAACTATTATTCAGTTGCTTTAATAGTTCATCATTTTCATTTCTCGCATTGATAAGTTTTTCTAGTAATTCATCATTTTTGTGATTGTTTTGATCATCGTTCCAATGTGTAAATATTTCATCTATCTCGTCCAATGAAGAGTCTATGTATTTAATTGCTCTTTTATCATCCTCTTTGTTTTCGTCAAGTTGAGTCCTTGCTGATTTTAAGTCTGCGATCATGTCGTAAAGATCATTTCTTAACTTTTTGTACTCTGTGAACTAAGGATCAGTTAGCGGAATTAATTATCCCATATTAAAATATATGTGAGGATAATAATATGGCACGTAAAAATAAGTATTCAGAAGAATTTATTAAGACAGCAGTTTCTAGAGTAAATGCTGGAATTGCTCAA
>JBNMJE010000085.1:0-8930 GCA_050873645.1 Succinivibrio sp.
AGCTATAAGCTCTCTGTTTGAAGATTACCATCGTCTGGAACAAAGAGAAAAAGAACTGTCAGAGAAGATAGAGTCTCTTAATAAAGATAATGAGCTTGTTAAGATAGCTTTAACCTGTCCTGGAGTAGGTCCTCTTACAGCCAGTGCCATTGTAGCTGAGGTTGGTGATGCATCGCAGTTTAGAAATGGTCGTGAAATGGCTGCATGGAACGGAGTTGTTCCAAGTCAGCATTCAACAGGAGGTCGTTCTACCTTAGGTGGCATAACCAAGACTGGAAACAGATATCTCAGAGCGCTCTTAGCACAATGTGCCAGTGCGGTTATACAGAATGCATCAAGGCATCTTGAACAGGGAAAGGATACACACCTTGACAGATTTGCTCTGAGGCTAAAACTAAATGGCAAACCAGCAAAGAAGATCATGATTGCTGTTGCCAATAAGATAATCAGAATATTATGGGCAATGCTGACTCAAAGGAAAACATTTGAAAACAAAGCAGAAGAGACATCAGATACATCTGCTGAGCTTAAGCTTGCTTAAAAAGATTTGTTATAAGAACTCTTAGGAGAAATAGCAAAAAAGTTCCCACCAGGGAAATGCACAGAGAAAGATAAATTTGGCATAACAGGTAAAACCGGACTGTACCAAACCTGACGCGGTTAAAGGCAATAAATGCCGAGAAGATAATTAAGGAATACAGTCGCAAACACCATAGAGGTCAGAGTAGGCATACTCAACAAGAGACCGGATATATAGCTGCATTTACTACGTTATGAAAAGTTATCAAAATCTCTTGCAGGTTTAAGTGGGTCCATATATAAACCGCGCCACTAGACCGAGGATGGCGCTAAAGTAGACCTAGGTTAGGTGCACTGACATTCTGATAGCACAATAAGCATCAAAATCGCTTTTCCCTTAGGTGCAGCTAAACTGCAGACACCATACTGAATTTATGACGGTGTCTTGTGTAACTTCACCTTTTGTTTTAACCTCTTAGCTAATTTAGCCTACGCCATTGCTTAAGATTTTGCGTAAGCCTTTTGCATAGTCTCAATCTCTTTTGCTATCTCTTCTTTTAATGAGGCAGGCTCTAGTAAAACTGCATTCTTACCAAAGCCTAAGACAAAAGAAATTACTTCATATTTATTACCAGAGGTAAACTCAAGTAATAAAGAACCATCATCATTTAAGGTAATCTTTTGATCATCGCTCCACTTTCTGTCATAAACATAAGTAGCTACCTTTTTGTTAAAGAGGATCTTTACCTTTACAGGAACTGATTTTATAAAACCAAAAGTTTCATTACTAAATTCAATCTCTGGTAACTTTTCTGAACTTCTATTACTTAGAGTCTCTACCTTTTGCATTCTATGTACTAAAAAGAACATAGGATTGTCGATAGTTTTCTCTACTTTACCAATGCTAGTTACACACCAAGCGCCAATGTAGAGAGTTTCTCTGTATGCAATCAGTTTCATTGGAGCTATGGTGTATTTTTTAAGCTCTCCATTGACCGTTTGCTGATACAGAATTTCACAGCATTTTCTTAAAGCAAGGCATTTTTCAAGTTCATTCAATTCAATGTCGCAGACATCATAATTGATCTTACCTTTGGTAAAGCTATAGCCATAGTGAACATCGTTAAAGAAAGGAAGCTCTTCAGAAGGGAGGTTTGCCTGAGCTTGCAGAGCTGAAGCTTCAATTTGATCTCGTGTTTTGTAAGAGAGTAAATGCCACATCAGATCACTGCATAAGATCATCTTGCGCAGACCATCAGGATTGATACTTACGTGCATACCTTTAGATGTACATGGCTTTTTTAGGCTGTAGAAGTTCTCTTTGCCTTTCTTTTTGACAACGATGCTTCCATAGTAGCTCTTCTCTAACTTATCAACTAAGCGTCCAATAGTCTGTTTAGAGCACATAAGCTTGTCTTTAAGCTCAGTTAAAGAGTATTCTTTTCCTGTAAACAGTAACAAAGAGTAAAGCTTTAAAAGTTTCTCATCAGGTCTTGCGTCTTGATCTAACTTAGCAGGCATTTTGTCTCCTTACAAAGAGATTTTCTCAAGGTGAGCTTTGATGTCGGATAGATGCATGGTATAAGCATCCTCGCCCTTTTCAGCACCAATTGGATTATAGTATTCCTTGCGCAATCCAACTTCTACAAAGCCATACTTTTTGTATAAATTTTGAGCCACGATATTACTTACTCTTACTTCCAAAAAGCATTCTAGATCTTCAATTTCCAGAGCTTTTTCTAAGGTTCTATGTAAGAGTAAAGCGCCTAACTTTTTACCCTGATAATCAGGATCAACACCTATTGTTAAGAGATCGGTAGAAAACTTGGTGTTATAGATAACTGAAAAGCCTATGAGCTTTTTTACGTCAAACAGGCCTAAGATGATGTAACTATCATCAAAACACTCTATTAAAGACTGAGCATTCCAAGCGTTTTTTTGAGTTCTAAGCTCAATCTGTTCTAATTGAGGTACTAAAGACAGATCATCTCGTGTAAGGACTCTAACCGAATATCTTTGAGGCAAGGTCATTTGAGTCTATCTCCAAATTCTATGAGCAATTCATTCCATATCGCTCTTTTTCCAGCTTGCAATACATAGACAGTACCCTGACGCACAAGATCTGTTTTATCTAATAACAGAATGTCACTTGGGAGATAGTTTACTGAATCGTCATATGGCTTGATATCTAGACCTTTACTCTTTAGAAAATCTACTAAGCTCTGTAAGAATGGTACATCTGAATTCAAATTGATGAAAAGATCAGCTCTCTTTGCTCTTAGTTTATAAGGCAAAGTCTTCCAACGAGGGAATGATTCTTTTACATTCTCAAGAACACTCTTATCAACAACTCTGCCGTCAACTACTGGAGCAGTGTTATTTTCAGGTGGAGCAGCAGTTGCGGACAAAGCTTCCTGAGTATGTGAAGATGTTGGATCAACAGTTGATGTTGTAGCAGTTGTTGGTGTAGCTGTTGCAGTTACCTGTACATTGTTAGCGTTACTTTCACTAACAGGATCAACATTTTCTGTAATAGTGGCTTCAGTTGGTATAGATGAATTATCAGGACCAACATTTATGGATGCATGAGTATCTACTTTAAAAATGGAAGGTTCATTATTATGAGTTAAAGAGGTATCAACAAAACTTGCTGCAGCCTGATTTAAAGGAGCATCAACTGTATTAACTACAGCATTTGTTACTTGAGAATTAGGAACTCTCTCTGCAGAATTGTTATTAACTGATTCAATATTCTCGTGAGGAGCAAAAGGCAATTTAACACCTTTACGCAGTGTCCAAGTTACCTGATTAGGATTAAAGATCATAACGAAATTCCAAAGGAGATTCTTAATCTACATATACCATTTCTAAAGCAACAATCTCACAAACAGGAGTATCAGTCTTTTCTCTACTCTTAGAATTATTCTCTAAAACTAAAGCTACTGGTACAACTGTCTTATCTGTAAGACGTCTTGCGTACTTGTTCTTTATGATTTGCTCTTTAGCTTCAGAAAGTTTTGTTGCAATGTCTTTACTGTTATCTGTTACCTTTAATTCAAAGACATACAGATAGTCACCAGCTTCAGCTGTAATATCTGCTCTGCCACAAGCGCCCATTACCTCTGTTGCGGCTGTTACATTAAAAGTAAGCATCGCAAGCTTTAGTACATCTCTAAAACATGATTCATTAAAGTTCTTTACTGTTTCATATGAAAGTTCATTGATAAAGCAATTAAAGATGTCCTTTAGCTTGTCTAATTTATTTTCACAAAGAACATCGTAAAGTGAAGTAGTAAACTTTTCCTGAACATCATTGTTGTTAGTTAAAAGCCTTAACATGATTTCAGAATATGCCCGTTTTACTTCAAGGTTAGGTATTCCTATCTGAAGTATTTTTCTGTTTACACCTTTGATACAGAAATATCCTGCCTGATACAGAATGGCAAAGAGGTCAATTTTTGCAATATTATCTATTGTTGGATACAGTTTACTGCTTACTTTGTTCACTGTTGAATCAATTTGCAGCAATGACTGTAATTCATCAGCATTGTATTTTTCTAAACCTTGCTTTAGGTAATTTACTAAGAATGTTGGTGTTGATCCTCCTGATACAACCCAGTAAGGAATGAAACCTCTAACAGGAGCATCAAAGAAGTTTACTATCGACCAAGGATTGTAAACATGATTGAGTGCTTCTTCATCAAAGCTATAGCCGTCATAGTTTCTTTTTAACTCTGATACAACTAAATCATGTGTATATCGTTCTGTATGGTACTTCTTGTTTAAGACCTCGACAGCATTATCAATATATTCACCAAAATATAATTCTAACTCTTCACTGGTATAACCTAATAAAGCACCGTATCTGAGATCTAAAGTTAAATCTGTTAGATTGTTAAATGCAGAGAATATAGAAGTATGAGCGTAATAAGTTACACCTGTAATAAAGATGAAACGGAATTTTACTTGAAATGATTTAACTGTCATATAGAAGTTAGATAAGATCTTGCGTCTATCTTCAAATTCATTGCTATCATTTAAGACAGCTGTTAATGGTGCATCATATTCATCTACTAACAATACAACTGATCTTTCATCTTCATTTTCAATAGACTTCTCAAGTAGTTTTGCTGGAAAGTCTACTTTTTCATTTGCAGGTTTAATTCCAGCTCTTTCTAACGAAAACTTAAGACTGTCCATAAATTCTTTATTAAAAGAACTACTTGAAGGAACTTCTTTGAAGATAGAAAAGTCTAAATGAAGGACTTTATAAGTTTTGTCTTTCCATAAAGGTTCAATTTCTAAACCTTTAAACTTCTCAGTACCATGAGTAAATAGCTCATGCAAGGTATTGATAAGAGTTGATTTACCAAAACGTCTTGGGCGAGAAATGAAAAATGGACCTTTTTTAGAGGCAAATTGATTGATAATTGCTGTTTTATCAACATAAATACAATTATTGTCAATCAATTCCCTAAAATCGGTGGTATCTGGAAGTTGCTTTGTAAATTCCATTTTGGATTCTCGCATTAAAAGAAAATATTTCTCCAACAGTATATCATTTGAGAACACTGCTTTTGTGGTTAAATGCTCCTAACTCATCTTCATAGCTGACATTGAGCTATATCTAATTTGCTTAATTGCTACTTATTGGCAAAACAGTACACATAGAAGAAATGACAATGCCATAATAATGCACACTACAATTAAGATTGCATCTTCTGATCTACCATCTTCTTCTTTTCTCTGCTCAACTTTAGGGTGTTTGTAGCATCCTGCAGTAAGTTTGTTTTGCTTACTATCTGAAAATTCGTTAACTAACCTTTGATGTAACTCCAATAAGTTAGAAATGATAGTTTCTTCAGAGATTTCTCTATCAAATTCTATATTGTTATAGAAGAACTTTAGCCAATTCTCAGAATATGGGTTAGTAAAGATATCTGAATCTCTGTACTTAGCTTTGGCCTGCTGTATCCAATCGCCAAAGGATGGATAGTTTACTTTTACTAACAAATCCACTGCTTCAGAGCCATATACCACTACATCATTTTTTGAAGCTGATTCTTCAAAAACACTGTATACAGTAAAGTACAGTCCCCAGAATAAAATTGATTTGAAAGCATCCAGATCAGATGATACTTTGAGTTTACCCATCGCTCCTTAACAGAGTCTTCATCTAAATTCTTAGTAAAAAAAGATTCTACAAGTGATTTAGTCTGTATAAAACTATCATCGTTCTCCAACTTTTTTAGAGACTTGATAGTACTCATGACGGTATCAAAATCTCTTTTAGTACCAAGTCTTAGTGGTTCTGTACTGTTAAAAATGTAATCGATGTTGTCTTTTTCTTCATGATCTATTGGCGAAGCTGAATTCAAAGAACTTGAGTTAATGATCTCTTGAAAATCAGAAGCATCCTTTTGGCTAATAGCTTTTGCTACACCATCCATAATGGCATCGTTTAGCTTTACTTTATTTTTAATATTCAGGTAACTATCTAAAAGACCCATTTCATACCTACTTATTCTTTATCTACTTTTGCTTTTCAGTTGTAATTTGAAAAGCAATAGACTGTTTCACTGACCTTTACTTTTTCTGTTGCTCTACATTTTTAGATCTCTTAGATGACTGCTTTTGTCGTTTCTTAGCGTTTTTGCTTGACTTTGTTGCAGTAGAAGGTTGTTTGTTTTCTACTTTTGGCTTTGCAAAATCTGGTAATTCTTTTCCTAACCAGCCATAGACTTTTGTAGTTGCAAAAACAGCTGCGCTGTTTGCGTAACTTTTACCTTCATCGATTACATAGTTACAGCTTGCTATGACCTTACCCTCACCTTTTGGTAAGAAGTCATACTTAGTAAGAAAACCGTATAAACTACCAATCACCGTTACAAAGAAGACAATGATTATAAAAAAGCCTAATGGAGTTTGCTCATCTACTTTTGAATTCTTTCGATACAGTTTTGAAATAAAACGTCTTCTTACCCAAGTAACAATGCCACTTGCTACCTTGAGGCAGAAACCAACTAAAAATATGCCAATTATGCACCACATGACAGTTTCAAAAGGAACTAGGAATGGATGATCTGCAAAAGAGCGTTCCCATTTATCCTCAAAATACACAGCACTGTAAATTGAAACTAAAATTGTGGCTACATACCAAATTAGTCTTGTCTGCTTAGGCCCTAAATTTTTGGCAATGTATCTTAAGTAATTCTCATAATCACATAGGCGCTCATATGAGATAAATCCGCCAAAACAACCATATTCTAACTTTTTGCGATACTCGCTACCTGAAAGTTCAGCTGTAGCACTCTGATCTGCTACAGAATCCATAACCTGTTTTAAAGCTTTGTTTTTTGAATACTGCTTGAACTTTCTTTTAACTGTCTTGTATGAGAGTTTTCCCTTTTGTTTGAAGTTCTCAATATCCTTAAGATCTTTTGCTAAAAGATCATCGACAATAGCAGGTCTTAAGATAGGTACGGTAGGATTACCTAAACCTACCATTGTGTATGTTTTACCGCTTACAGAAATGTCTTCAATGATGCCGGTGCCTGTGTTTTTATAGACAATATAAGGATTACCATCAGATAAAGGAGAATCTCCTGATAAGTCATTTTTAACGACACTTTCTAAAGAAAACTCAAAATTGTCCTTTAAAAATTCATTAGGATATCCACACAGAGCTTTTTCTGTTTTACTGAAGATCTCCTGATAACCACCAAGATCATCTAAAAATTTCAAGTTGTAGTACGATTTGAACTTAGCAATACCAGTGATCTCTGATACTTCAGTTGTAATAGCAGTACCTTGGCAGTTACTGCAGGTTAATAGTCCTGTGCCTTTACATACCTTACACTTATGGTAGCCTCTGCCCCAACAACTAGAGCACATTACTTTTCTGGTCTTTTTAGAACCGTCAGAGTAAGTAGTAACTTCATTTAAAAAGCCTGAACCATTACAGCGTCTACATTCAACTTTTCCAGATCCTGAGCAGTTACCACAAGGTACATCACCTGTACCTCCACAAGTATCACAAGGATGAGAATAACTTGTTTCTTGAGCAGGATAGTAGAGGTATGTTTCATCTCTTTTATCTACTGCTCTATTAGGTTCTTGAGCTGCATACCTATCTACAAAGCTTTCCATAGCTTTTTCATCAGATGAGATAAGTCGTCTTAGACGTTTTCTAAAATCAACATAATCTTTTACAGAGGCATGGCAATACTCTCCTGTAGGCTGGATACCTGGCAATTCTCTGATGTTTTCATTGATGCTGAAATTTGCCTTAATAATAAGTTTAAACTCATAATCATTATTAATAGACTTGTCTGATTTAAAATCACTGACTTTGCAATTAAGACCATTAAGCTTTAGTGCAGCATATTTGACAAGACGTTGAGGATCGAGAGGTGCTAAATGATTGTATTCTTCAAATTCTGTTTCAAATGTCTTTTCTTCAGATTCTAAGCTTGCGTCTTCATCAGATTTCTTTTTTGAAACAGTAGTGAGTTCTGAACTTTGCTTAATATTCTTGGCAAACTCTTCTAGTTCTTCTGTATTTTCTGAATCATCACTTACAGCGTCTTTATAGCTAATTGATGTTTCTGTAACAGTTTCTTTTATTTGATGCTCTGAAACTTTACCGTCAGCACTTTGAGTGTTTAGATTTTCAGATGTTTCTGTATTATCTTTATCTGTGATAGCTTCACTGTTATCAGTTTGAGCAGCTTGAGACTCATCAGAAGTCTCATCTTCTTTTATATCCTTTTCAACAAGATGTTTATCTGTACTTTCAGTATCAGAAACTAAGCTAGATGATGCTTTAACATCTTCAGTTTTGTCTTGCTCTAATTTTTCTTCGTCTTTTAGCATAGTCACACCTAAAAATAATAAACAGCATTACTTTCACAAAAGTCAGAAAGTAATTTATTCATTAAAAGAGATTTTGTTGTTGGGATATAAGTTTTAACTTACTTGTATTGTTAGATTTTGCTTAATTCTATCAATACACTATACAAGAACCAACGGGAGATTTGTAAGGTAAACATCAAATAACAAGATCATTCTCTAATTTATCCAACATTTATTTTGACAGTCTTTGCAAAAGCAAGGAATAAGCCTCTTTTACCTCTAAATTTGGAACACCTATTTAAAAATATCCTTTTCCAGCAGACTTAATGCAAAAATAACCTGTTTGGTACAAAACAGCATGCCAGTATATTTGTGCTTGTATCAAATTCTGTCAGAGATGGTAAGCAGGCTTACTTCGGTTATAAGGACAGACGTACTGTTGAAGACTGCTTCTTGGACTTAAAAGTAAAGATGTGCTGTGACATGTTTAGAACCTCTAGTGAAGATTCTTTAGTAGGCAAGTGTTTCGTTGAATTTGTTGCCTTAAGTCTTTATAT
>JBNMJE010000086.1:0-8856 GCA_050873645.1 Succinivibrio sp.
AGATTGTAATGCTAGCTCTTTACAGGAAAAAATACCTAGTGATAGTATTGATTGGGATCAAGAACTCCTTACAGACTTTTAACAATTCAAGAAACACTTTACCCTGTCTAAAAATCTATCAGCTGATCTCTTTTAATTATGCTCATGCAGATATGAGCTCATGCAAATAAGTGCTCAGAAAAAAAAAGCAGCACAAGAGATATGCCCCATACAGTGTTACTGTCAAAATTCAATTTGCTCTCATTCTTTAAATCACAACTTTGCATCAACATGTTCAATTGCTGTGCCATTACCAATAAATTGGCAATAATCTGAAGATGTAACTATTTTTGATCAGTATAATTCAAATTTATTCTCACTTCTTTATTTATATGATAATATCTACTAAATGGGGTAATAAAAATGAAGAAACGAGACGTAGTTGCATTGATTAGATATCATGCTGAGCACAATGAACCAGGATTTAAAGCTGCAGCATATACCGTTGCTAATTGTTTTGAAGAAATGGGAGATCATGAACTTGCCCATTACGTTATGTCTTTGGTAACCGATCCAAACTCTTTTGTACCTCAAGTTATTCCTCAATCAGGATTAAACGACATTACTGATACCATTGAAAACATAAAATACCTTCAAAAGATATCAACATCAGAGGATCAACCTCTCCTTCTACCTCAAGTTATTACAGACGACATCACAGGTGTCTGTAATGCCATGAAAAGAGATCTAGGTATCTGTAAATTTCTGTTTCAGGGAAAGCCAGGAACTGGTAAAACCGAAGCTGTAAAGCAAATTGGTAGAATACTGAAAAAAGACGTTTATTCAGTTGATTTCACCCAAATAATAGATAGTAAGTTAGGTCAGACTTCTAAAAATTTATCTGAACTATTCAAAGAAATCACAGCCATAAACACCTATAACAAATGCATCATCTTATTTGACGAGATAGATGCTCTTGCTCTTGATAGAACCAATTCAAACGACCTAAGAGAAATGGGCAGAGTAACTTCTACTCTTCTAAAATACCTTGATAGTCTACCTAAAGATATCGTGATCATTGCAACTACCAATTTATACGAGCATTTTGACAAAGCACTCACTAGAAGATTTGATGCTGTGATTAACTTCGACAGGTATACGCAAAATGATCTATTAGAAATAGGAGGATCTATTCTCAACCGATATTTAGACAAAGTAAAAATCTGTAAAAAGAACAGTCGCCTGTTTAAAAAGATCATGACAAGCTTTAAGGAAATTCCCTACCCAGGAGAATTGTCAAACCTCATTAAGACTTCAGTTGCATTTAGTGATCCTCATGATCCTGAGGATTATCTACGTAGGTTATATCATGCTCTAACGGACAATGCTGATTACGATCTTCAAAAATTAAAATCTCTTAAATTCACCCCAAGAGAAATTTCTGTTCTCACAGATAAATCAAAAAGTGCTGTAGATAAAGATTGCAATGAGATGGAAAAATCATAGTTTATTCAACTATTGTTTTAGCTTAAACGTGATATTTATATATAAATCACTGTTTGTAAAGACGACATTAAGAAAGCTTACTTCAGAACTTGCAATATCTTGAGAACGAAAAATCTTGTGATGGTGCCTTGTAGTTGAATAGAACATATGATGCGCCTATCTAGTCACTGTTATGATTGTTAAGTTAGGCGCATCTAAGACTATAGTAAAGCTAAACGTTATTTAAGATCTTCTAACAGTGATCTGTAACCATCGTTTAGTAATGGGAAGATAAAGCCTGACTTTGCATTCAAATCAGTCTTTTCGATATGGAAAGTTGTAGCTCCCCTTTCTCTCTTCCACTGATTTACTGCAAGTCTTGTAAAGTAACGTTTAACAAATAGCTTTAGATCATCACGTGAGAAGTTCTGATACTCTTCTACTAAGGTATCTAAAATTCTCTGTGGAGTGTAAAGCTCACCTTGATGTAATACATGAATTCTATCTAAGATCACATAAGGCATTAGATCACGCTCATCAGTCTGACCTGGTTTTAATTCAGCTGTAGGAGCCTGAGCTGAGATGTATGACATATCAGGAACATCTAATTTCAAGCCACCTTTTACAATCTCAATGCCTTCATCTGCAATATGCTGATTGATTTTTAGAATTCTGCTCTTTGAAACATCACCAATTGGAGATAAACCACCTGCGGTATCACCATCCATAGTGCAATAACCTACTGCATCTTCTGAAGCATTACAGGTTGACATTAAAAGCTTGTTATAGCGATTTGCAATCATCCAGATACCAGGTGCACGAGAACGAGCCTGAATGTTCTGCAGTGTTAAATCGTCACGATCCCAGTTAAGCTCATCATCAGGTGTTGTACCATTGATGATTGCTACATAATCTTCAACTAGCTTTGCAATTGACCACTCATAATGAGTTGCACCAATGTTATGAGCAACTTTTGAAGCTGCGGTTCTGGTTACAGAGCCAGATACAGCAGAGCCCTGATACACAGTAGTTAATACCTGAGGCATGATCTTTTCTTTTACAAATGCCTGTTTATCACCTGTAAAAGCAGGTACCTCAAACTTTAATGCAGATAAAAGCTCTTTATACTCGTCATAGCCTAATTCATCTAAAGCTGCTAACTGACCATAGCAGACACAAGTTGCACAAAGACCAGAATCTGCGCCACCTGACATTGACAGAGCAAAGCCGTGAGAACGTGTCTTTAACATCCAGTCAAACTGACCTAGTGCTACAGCTCTAACAATAGTGTCGTACTCATTTAAGAACTCACTGATACCAGATGATGCTGTTACAAAGTCAGCTCTTTTAAAGGATAGATAGTTACTCTGTGCAACTAACTTACCGTCATCTGCAATAATTGACAGACCATCAAAGATATCAGAACCACTTTCACAGCCTAACAGGTTAGTAGTTACAACTTCACAATGTAATGTTGAGGATAAGGCTACAGCATCTACTACACGCTGTTTATCATCAAATAGTTCAAAGCGCTTTGCCTCAGGACAGATTAGTAGCTCAACCTTATCAAGATAAGATAAATCACCTTCATTAAAGTAAACACAGACTTTTTTGGTTACTGTCTGTTCTGAAGAAATGTTAAGTTCAACCTCAAAAGTATTGGCAGGTGTAAAGATCTCAGAGCCAATATTAAAAGATAAACCATCTACACAAGGAGTTCTAAAGAAACGAACTCTTGAGTCACAGCTGTTATAGCATGAGTGTAAAACGCTTACACCTATGATCTTGCTTTTCTTTAATAGAACATAAGCATCATAAGTCTTATTATCAGAGCCGGTTAAAGGCAGACCTACACCTACTACAATACCTTCAGGTAGAGAGTACTTTAAATTTAACAGAGCATGCAGTGCACTCTTAGTTAACTCACTGTGCCAGAACAGATCACCACAGTTGTAACCTGAAATAGCTAATTCAGGAAAAGCTATAATGGAGATACCTTCTTTTACAGCTTGTGCGCATTGTTTGAGAATTTTTTCAAGATTGCCATTAAGATCGAGAGGAGTGGTGTTGATTCGACCTGCAGCAATGTAGTTTAAATCTGCCATACTATAAACTCCAATGAAGTATTATGTGATGCATACTCAGTCAGCATTGATATTTTCTTAAAGAAAATAAAGCAAAAATTTTTGCAAGATAACTTTTTTGCAAGATAACCTTTTGCAAGAATAAATTTGCATACGCAAGGATGCACACATAGTTATTTTGAATACTGTCAAAAATAACATAATTTAGGACCTAAAGATTAACTACGCCCTAAAAATGAACATTGACGTATATTATATTGTTTAGTTTTGGGATTATTGTTTTACAACGGTGCTAATAATTCACTCTAAGCTGAAAATATAAAGGCACAGATGTATTTATGATTTGCTAGCACACTATGATTTCAGTTCAAATTCATAAATAAACGTCAAAGCACCTTTATACTTATAGATAAACGCATGGAAATAAAAGTGCTACAAGGCACAAAAGAAAAAAAAAGATGAATAGGATTGATGATAAGTTTAATTAACAATGCTTGATTTCAACTAAGCTCAATCTATATTCAGAATATAAACAAAGATATAAACCAATTTTTATCAAGGATCGGTATACGTGAGCAACAAAAATTATATTATTTCAGTAGGTCACTGCAGACATTTAGGTGCAACTATTGAAAAAGGTGGTGTAAATTTCGCTGTTTGGGCACCAGATGCTGCTGAAATTGATCTGCTTCTGTTCGATGCTGTAGATGACGATTCCCCTTATATCGTACATCTGTCCTCTACAGTGTTTAAATCCACCTATTTTTGGCATGTATTTGTTCATAATATCGGTGTTGGACAAATCTATGCTTACAGAGTAACCAAGACCATTGATAGTCCTCAGGCTCAATCTCAAGCTGAAGAAATCAACAAGATCTTAATCGATCCTTATGGAAAAAGAGTACTCTTCCCTGATGACTACAAAAGATTCCAGCCAAAAGATGAGAAGCTTGCTTTTAAATATGCCCCAAAGAGTGCTGTTATTGATGTAGATGAATACGACTGGGGTATTGATACATTTCCTCATCACTCACTTGAGAACACCATCATCTATGAGATGCATGTAAAAGGATTTACAGCTGATAAGAGCTCTGGGCTATCTGATGAGATAAGAGGTACCTATAGAGGTCTTATTGAAAAGATCCCTTATCTTGTGGAACTTGGCATTACCGCAGTAGAACTCATGCCTGTATATCAGTTCGATGAAAAGGATGCTAGACCTAATATGGATAACTATTGGGGCTACAGTCCTATGGCTTTTTTCTCTGTGCACGAAGGCTACAGCTCCGATAAGAGTATTGAAGGACCTGTAAATGAGTTCCGCGACATGGTCAAAGCTCTTCACAGAAACGGTATTGAGGTTATCTTAGATGTGGTTTATAACCACACCTCAGAAGGCGATGAGAACGGTCCTAGTTACTGTTTTAAAGGTTTTGATAAAGATGGCTACTACATCATTAAAGATGGCTATTATCAGAACTACTCAGGCTGTGGCAACTCTTTAAATGCTAACCAACCAGTTGTAAGAAACCTTATTATTGACTCTTTAGTCTTCTGGCATGAAAAGATGCATGTTGACGGATTTAGGTTTGATTTAGCTTCTATTCTAACCCGTGACAAATTTGGCGCCCCAATGAACGACAACTCAACTTTGTTGTCTATTGATGCAAACAGACGACTTGCAGAGGCTAAGTTAATTGCAGAACCTTGGGATGCTGGTGGTCTATATCAGTTAGGAGCAATTTCAGGTTCTAAATGGAGAGAGTGGAACGGCCAGTTCAGAGATGATGTCAGAAGCTTTATGAGAGCTGATCCTGGTATGGTCAAAAAGTTTGTTTTAAGACTTTTAGGCTCACCTGATATTTATAACGAACATATGGTTGATGCTCAAAAGTCAGTCAACTTTATCACCTGCCATGACGGCTTTACTCTATATGATTTGGTTTGCTACTCACACAAGCATAATCTTGCAAATGGTGAACACAACCGTGATGGTAATGACAATAACTACTCAGCTAACTACGGTTACGAAGGTCCTACTGATGATGTTCATTTAAATGAGTTAAGACTTCGTCAGGTCAAAAACTTCATGGCAATTACCATGCTCTCACTAGGAACTCCAATGATCTGCATGGGTGATGAAGTATTGCGCTCTCAAAAAGGTAATAACAACGCCTATTGTCAGGATAATAAGCTCAGTTATTTAAACTGGGATCTTAATGAGCAGCAACGTGAGATGTTTGACTTTACCAAGACCTTAATTGGCCTATCAAGAATCGGTAAAATTAAACATGTAAATGACACTCCACATCATAAACTAGACAGACTACTCACTAATGCAAAGATCCAGTGGCATGGCATTAAGCCATTCCAACCAGATTGGTCTGATATGTCTCACTCAATTGGCTTTTTATACTACTACAGTAAACAAGAGATGTATGCCTACATCTTTGTTAATGCCTTTTGGGAGGATTTAACCATTGAAATACCTTGTGTTCCAGGTCACCTTGATAAGAGCTGGTATCAGTTCATCAATACCTCATTAGGACCTGGTAAAGATGTTACTCCTTTCTACATGAGTACCAGATATCACGCTGGCGACAAGCTTAAGGTAAAAAGCAGAACTGTTTTAATGCTACTCTGCCCTAGCACTTAACTTTTACAACTGCCTATTCATATGTAAATAGGTAGTTGTTCGAAGTAAAAAAATATGATATAGATTTTAATATAAATATATTAAATATCTTGCGATATTTAATAAGATTAGTTAAACTAATCGTCAGCAGTATTTAAAAGAATTTCTAAGTCAGCAAAATTCAGATTAAAAACAAGCGAATATAAAGAAAGATCGATGCTAAAAGTTGTGTTCAAAATATTAAATTTTGAATTACTGAACACGTTATAATTAAACATAAGCAATAAAAGAACAGGATCAATAAAATGAGCAACAAACAATTCTTAGAGTTACCAGAAAGTCCTACAAGTTTTGAAGAACTGAAAGATGAAAATGGTTACTTTGTAGATAAGACAGAGTTTATAAAGACTGTGTTTACAGATTCAGCTAAAGTTCTGTTATTTACAAGACCAAGACGTTTTGGAAAGACTTTGCTCATGACCATGTTTGAGTCTTTCTTAAGGATAAATCCAGAAAAGCCTTTTGATACATCTTTACAGCAAAAGTACTTTAAAGGTACCAAGATCTTAGAAGAAAAAGAATTCTGTACTAAGTTCATGGGACAATACCCTGTTATTGAAATTTCTTTAAAAGACATTGATGGTAATAACTATGAAGAAGCCTATAGGAAATTTGCACAGATTATAAGTAAATTTGCGTCAAACTTTGAATACTTATTAGCTAGTCCAAAATTAAATAAAGAGGACAAAGATAAGTTAAGTAAAATTTTAAAATCAAGCTTTTTAAGACAGCTTAAAAATTCAGACTACCTAACAGAATCATTAAGAACAATAGCTACAGCTCTTTATAAAGAGTATGGCAAGTACCCAATACTGCTTATTGATGAGTATGATGTACCACTTGCTAATGCATCTTTTCATGACTTACAAAATGCTAAAGAAAATAGTGATGATAAGAACTTCAAAGCAGATTACCATTCAAAAATGGTAACCATAATGAAGGGTTTTTTCGGTATTTTAAAAGATAAAAAGACTCTTACTAAAACAATCCTTACAGGATGTTTAAAGGTAGCAAAGAATAGTCTCTTTACAGGCGTAAATAACTTTACTGTAAACAGTGTTGTCGATGATGAAAAAAAATACACAGGCCTCATTGGCTTTACTAAAGATGAAACCAATCAATTTCTAAAAGACTACGAGTTAGACGAATATGCTCCAAAAGTAAAAGAGAATTATGACGGTTATAAATTCTTTGACAAAGAGATGTTCTGTCCATGGGATGTGGTTCAATTTGTAAGAAAGAACTTCGAATTTAAACAAGATGGCGACTTAAATAGAATAAAAGCTGGTAACTATTGGTCTGGCACAACTTCTGATAAATCCTTATCAGGCTATATTGGTTATTTAACCGATAAAGACAATCAAAGGATGCAGGATTTAGTTGATGGTAAAGCTATTGGTTTCCAGTTAAATGAATCCATGAACTATGACTGTCTGTCAGATCATAACTCAGATGATTTCTGGTCACTATTACTGCATTCAGGTTATTTAACTCTTGATTGGGAAAAGACAGATGAAGCTGAGTTATCTAAAGATCATACAACGGATAAAACTGTCTATGTAAGAATTCCTAATTTAGAAATCTTAGGGTGCTTTAACAACAACATTAAAAATAAATTCAGCTCTGATTTTAAAGATAACAATCTACATAATAAGTTAGTTAATGCTTTATCATCTGGCAATCAGAAAGAAGTGTACGACATAATCTTTGATATGTTACAAAAATATGTCTCAATCAGAGATACAGCAACTAAAGCTCCTTTAGAGAACTACTACCATGGCTTTATCAATGGCATCTTTACTTGTTGTGAGAAACTCGTTTCAGAATACCATTCTAACTATGAAGCTGGTAATGGTTATCCTGATATTACCTTTAAATCAGAACGTAATACCAAAGCTGTAATCATTGAAATTAAAGCAACCTCTAATGATGAGGATATGGATGAACTTGCATCAGATGCTTTATCTCAGATTGAAGAGAATAATTATGCACTACCATTTACCAAGCAATCAAAGATTACAGGGATCTATGCCTATGGCTTAGTATTTTGTAAAAAGGATTGTCTTGTGGTTTGTAAAAAGCTTAAGTAAAAAATAATAGTGCATATAAACAAGATCAGGTCATAGTAATGAGCAACAAAATGTCGTTAGAATTACAAAATAGTCCAGTAAGTTTTGAAGATCTAAAAAAGTCTAACGGCTACTTTGTAGATAAGACTGCGTATATAAAGACAGCTTTTACTGATACTGATTCTGTTCTTTTATTTACAAGACCTAGCGGTTTTGGTAAGACCATGCTCATGACCATGTTTGAGTCATTCTTACAAATCAATCCTGAAAAGCCATTTGATAACTCAAAACAACTAGAACTCTTTAAAGGCACAAAAATACTAGAGGACAAAGAGTTCTGCTCTAAGTTCATGGGACAGTATCCTGTTATCAACATCAATTTAAAAGATGTTGATGGCAAAAACTATGATGAAGCCTATAGAAATTTTGCTAAGGTAGTATGTGACTGTGCTTCTAAATATAAGTACTTGTTGAACAGTTCTAAATTAGATGATAATTACAAAAAAATACTAGAACAGCTCATAGATATTAACTATCTAAGCGA
>JBNMJE010000087.1:0-8786 GCA_050873645.1 Succinivibrio sp.
GACAGATTTAACTCCGTTATAAATTCAGTCTCTTATGATCACTTTCCTATTAGCAGTGAATCAGCGGTTCAGAACTACTTACACCTATTCTTAATAGGAGCTGGTATTGAATCATCAACTGAAAGTCACTCTTCAAAAGGACGAGCTGATTTAATTATAGAAACTAAAAACAGACGCATTGTTTTTGAGTTGAAGTATGCTCAAAATGAGACTGAGGCAAAGACAAAACTTACTGAGGCTGTAGAACAGATTAAATCTCGTGATTACGGTAATACAGAGCCTAAAAAGAAGGAGCTGTTAAGAATTGCAGCGGTCTTTAATGCAGAGCCTAAGCTAAGACAGTTTTCTCTATTTAGCAAAGTCTAACGTTATGGCTTTACTAAAATAAAAATGGCTCTTTTAAAGAGCCATTTTTAACTGAACTTAGTAAAAACTACTTAGTTACTTTCTTAAACTTTAATCTATGAGGCATTGCATCTTCACCAAGATTTGCTTTCTTCCAAGCTTCATACTCAGTGTAGTTACCCTCAAAGAATGAAACCTTGCCTTCATCACCGTAGTCTAGGATGTGAGTTGCAATTCTGTCTAGGAACCAACGGTCATGAGAGATAACCATTGCAGAACCAGGGAACTCCAACAGCGCATTTTCTAGAGCACGTAAGGTTTCAACATCAAGATCGTTAGTAGGCTCATCAAGCAGTAATAAGTTACCGCCTACCTGTAGCAGCTTAGCTAACTGTAAACGACCTCTTTCACCACCTGATAAATCACCTACACGCTTTTGTTGGTCGGTACCTCTAAAGTTAAAACGACCAATATAAGCACGTGAAGGGATCTCGTAAGAACCAACCTTTAAGATATCCTGACCTTGAGAGATTTCCTCATAAACAGTGTTGCTGTCTTTCATCTGATCTCTGAACTGTTCTACATAAGCGGTAACTACAGTATCACCTAACTTAATAGAACCTGAATCAGGCTTTTCGATACCAGTGATCATTCTGAACAGGGTAGACTTACCAGCACCGTTAGGACCGATGATACCTACGATAGCGCCCTTAGGAATGCTAAAGGTTAAATCGTCGATTAACATCTGATCGTCATAAGACTTGCACAGGTTGTTTACCTCAAGTACAGTCTCACCTAAACGTGGCCCTGGTGGAATATATAATTCGTTGGTTTCGTTACGGGTCTGATATTCAACTGAAGATAACTCTTCAAATCTTGCCATACGAGCTTTAGATTTAGCATGACGGCCCTTAGCACCCTGACGAACCCACTCAAGCTCTCGCTCAATAGAACGACGTCTTGCTGATTCTGTGTTTTCTTCAATCTGCAGACGCTTATCTTTCTGATCAAGCCAGCTAGAGTAGTTACCTTCCCAAGGGATACCCTCACCACGGTCTAACTCTAAGATCCAACCTGCTACATTATCTAAGAAGTATCTATCGTGAGTAACAGCTACTACAGTACCAGGGTACTGATGTAAGAACTGCTCTAACCAATCAATAGACTCAGCATCAAGATGGTTGGTAGGCTCGTCTAAAAGCAGCATATCTGGCTTTTCTAATAATAGACGGCATAAAGCTACACGACGTCTTTCACCACCTGATAGAACTTTAATCTTTCTGTCAGCAGGAGGAAGTCTTAAGGCATCAGATGCCTTATCAATTTGAACTTCGATATTGTGACCATCATGAGCCTGAATGATTGCCTCAAGCTTAGCCTGCTCTTTAGCTAAAGCATCAAAATCAGCGTTTTCGTCAGCATATTCAGCATATACTTCATCCAGACGCTTCAAGGCATTAGTAACTTCAACGAAAGACTCTTCGATTACTTCTTTTACAGTCTTTTCAGGATCAAGTACAGGTTCCTGTGGAAGATAACCGATCTTAATACCAGGTTGTGGTCTTGCCTCACCTTCATAATCGGTATCGACACCTGCCATGATCTTAATTAAGGTAGATTTACCTGCACCATTTAAACCTAAAACACCAATTTTTGCTCCAGGGAAAAATGACAGGGAGATGTCTTTTAAGATTTGACGTTTAGGGGGAACAATTTTGCCCACCCTATTCATTGTATAAATGAACTGAGCCATAAATTTCCTCATGTAAATGACCAATACATTGTAACATGGAATAGGCTTTTTCTAGGAAAAATAGCGCAAATAAGAAGACCGCCTGATGGCGGCCTTTACGAGAAAAATGGAGTTAAATTTAAATTTTGCCGTTACTTATGTTTTGTTTGAATGTTGTGTCTTTTCTATTTAAAACTGCTTTCTTTCTAACTAGGTATTCCTTCTAACCTAGTATTCCTTCTAAATTAGCTTTCTTGCAACATCTGCAATGCCATCTGAGGTTTCTGATTTGCCTGAGTCAGAATGGTAACTGCACCCTGTTGCAGGATCTGAGCTGCAGTCATATTTGAAACTTCTTCAGCATAGTCAGTATCACGAATTTGAGAACGTGAATCTGAAACATTCTCTGAGATGTTCTCCTGGTTTCTAATGGTAGACTCAAGACGGTTCTGAATAGCACCTAATTCTGATCTCTTAGAGTCTACAGCTGTCATTAAGTAGTCAATACCAGCTAAAACCACCTGAGCATTTGACATGGAGCTAATATCAATACCTTTACCGTTTACCTGATATGAGAATACATCAGAGAACTTAAACTCAGATACGGTTAAAGTTGAACCTTCAGGTAACTTAAAGGTCTCAGAACCTGATATTTTTGCGGCAAGCTTTGCCAGTGAATTAGTATCAAAGCCAGTTGAGAGGTCAACTTTAATGATTGAACCTGGATCAGGGCTAATCTGGAAACGAGCAATAGAAGCATTACCGTTTAACAGATCCTGACCACCGAAAGTGGTATCACGTGCAATACGACCAATTTCTTCGTTTAACTGATCAACCTCATCCTGAAGAGCAATACGGTTATCAGTTGCATTAGTACCGTTAGCTGACTGTACTGCCAGAGTACGAATTCTCTGCAGCATAGTAGTAATTTCTTCCATTGCACCTTCTGCTGTCTGTGCATAGGCAATGGCGTTTTGTGCATTACGGTTGGTCTGATTTAATGAGTTTAACTGAACAGTCAGTCTGTCTGAGGTCTGAACACCAGCAGGATCATCTTTAGCTGAGTTAATTCTCAAACCACTTGATAATCTTTCATACGAAGTATCAAGACGAGCTGTCTGTCTGTTTACAGTCCTTTGAGCAAGTCTTGCTGAAAGGTTTGTATTTAGATATAAGGCCATTTTTCTCTCCATATATTATTGACGAAATTCATAAACGGCAAAATTTCGTCGTCAACGAAATATATGAAAAAAGTATGCCAACATTTTACTGTTGGCATACTCACGAGAAAAAAAGATTGGAGATTAAAAAGATAGCTACTTATCTTCGTTAACGATAAAGGCTGATAAGTTTTCAACCTGATTTTGAGCTAAGTTTCTAATCTTATGAACTGATTGCTTGGTATCATCAATGTGTTCAAAGCACTCTTCAGTGATTGCATTGATGTTTTCAATAGAGTGGTTTACGTCAGCTGCAATAGAGGTCTGTTCCTGACAGGACTGTACAATCTGCTCTGACATATCGGTAATGGTTGCAATAATACCCATAATCTCTTCAATAGCAGAGTTTGCTTTAGAGCTTTGCTGTACAGAGTTGTTCATTTCCTCTTCACAGGAAGCTACCACCTTAACGCAGGTCTCCACAGCTTTTGACAGATTAGAAATGGTATCGGTAACCTCGTCTGTTGAGGTTGCTGTCTTTTTAGCCAAATCACGAACTTCGTTTGCAACCACCGCAAAGCCTTTACCGTGCTCACCAGAACGGGCAGCCTCAATAGTAGCATTCAAAGCCAGAAGGTTAGTCTGATCAGCAATAGCAGCAATGGTTCTTACGATAGAGTTAATCTGTTCACCCATCTCGTTAATCTTTTGAATAGCAACTGAGGTGTCACGTAACTTGTCAGCTAAAGTATGGTTAGTGGTGATGTTATCCTGCATAGTACAACGGCAGGTATCAGATGCTGTTTCTGCTGTCTTAACCTCAGACAGGGTAGAACGGGCAAATTCTGTAACCTTTTCAATACTGTTTTCCATGTTGGCAGTTGCCTGTGCTACAGAATGAGCTTTTGATCTTTGAGTTGCCATCGCATCAGCTGCGTTGTCCAGCATGGATGAGTTGTGGTTTACCATGTCCACCATCTTGCAGAAATCGTTATTTAGCTTATTAACGGTTTTCTGCATGGAGATAGCAACATTATCGACTAAGCCATCGATACTGCCAATCTCGTTTTTGCGGTTGATCTTGTCGGTATCACGTCTGAAATCACCTGAAGCAATCTTTAATAAAGATTTCCATACATGTTTAACTTCGCTGTTGAGTGATTTTGATAAGAACAGTGATTGCAGTACAGATACTAAAATAGTGATGATTAAAACTGCATATAGAGAATATAAAACCTTGTTATAGGCTTTAGCATCTAACTTACCGTTCTTAATTAAAGAATCAATTTTAGTTAACACCTCAGAGCATGATCTCAACTCCTGATAGAAGGTATCAGCATTAGTATTGTTAGATAAAATTGAACGTGAATGATTTGCAAAAGTGGTAACTGCCTGACGTAAATCTACAGCACTCTGATTTACAGAGAAAAAGACTTTGCTCTTCTCTGAGTTTAAACCTGCTGTAATATTCTCTAAAGCTTGTTTTGCAACAGCAATAGCATGACCGTCATGATTGTCATGGCTTAATTCAATAAAGGCACTGTTAATTGCATTTAAGTCAGAATATAGCTTTTCAATGCAGTTACGCTGATCAACATATGAGTTGATGTTTGAAATGATGCAGATTGAGCCTACAGCAAAGATTAAAATTGAGAGTGCAAAAGAAGCAATAATTCTATGCACAATAGAAATATCACCGAACTTTAAGGTAAATAATGACTTAAAGAAAGGTGCTGATTTGTAGGCTTTGTCGCTTACAGAAAAGGTGGTACTCTCAGTAGAAACAGAATCAAAGCTGTTGTCTTGTGAATCTGCTTGAGTGTCAACAGATGCGTTCTCCTGATTTCCCTCCTCAGGTAGACTATTCTGTTCTGCTACTTGTTCTAGTTCAGAAACAGTCTGTGACAGATCATTTTCTTGCTGAGCTAAATCGTTGTCGTTATTATAATTTTCCATATACAGCCTCTATATACCTTACGGCACTGGGGTGTTGATACTGACAATTAATCCCGCCAGTATTATACAAGTTTGGAATATGCTATTAATAAAAACTAGTAGTTCTTTATATTCTATTTGAAATTGTCGGCAGCGTAGTATATTTTTTTAGATTATTTGAAGTTATGGCATGTTTTTCTGTACAATTCTGAAAGGCAAGTCAAATTAATGAGAACTTTGGCAAGATTAAATTTATAAAACCAATCTTTCAAGATAATTAACTTAGACTAATAACAAAAAATAAAGGCGCATTTTACTAAAATTACGCCTTTAATCAAGGGGCATTATAAGTGGCAAAGAAAGAAAAACAAAGCAGCAACATGATTGCTGTTAACCGCAAAGCTACCTTTGAATATTTTATTGAAGACAGATATGAAGCAGGTCTTGAGTTACAGGGCTGGGAAGTAAAGTCCTTAAGAGCTGGTAAGTGTAATATTTCAGAGGCTTATGTAACTGTAAAAGATGGTGAAGTGATCATGTTAGGATCCATCATCAATCCGTTAAAGACAAGTTGTGCCTTTGTAGTAAGTGATCCTACTCGTACTAGAAAACTGCTTTTATCAAGACGTGAAATCGATAAGCTTACAGGCTGTGTTCAAAGACAGGGCTATACTTTAATTCCATTAAAAATGTACTGGAAAGGCTCATGGGCAAAACTGGAAATTGGTGTAGCCCGTGGTAAGCAAGATCACGACAAGCGTGATTCTATTAAAGACAAGCAGTGGGCTCGTGATAAAGAACGTATCATGAAGAAATCTTTCAGATAGTACTAATCTGAAGTTTTAAAGATAAAAATTCAAAGACAAGAATGCCGGACAGTGTCCGGCATTCTTTTAACTAACTTTTTAACTTACTATTGTTAGCCTTAATCTTTATTGACTTTATTTGTGAGAACAAGGATCAACGTGCTTGTTCATAAAGTCCTTATCAGCTAAAAGCTGTTTTGCCATCTCAAGGGCATGCTCAAAATCAACAGCAATAGCACCATCAAGATTCTTATGAATACCAGCTTTCTGTAAGATTGCGCGAGGCTGAGGTCTTACAGCTGAGAAGATTACGTAAGTCTTATGCTCACGACAAATCTTAATAATGTCTTCAATTGAGTTTTCACCTGAAGCATCAAGATAAGGCATGAAACGCATACGTAAAATCAGAATTCTTGGCATATCTTCTAATGACTTTAACTTGTCGCAGAATTCTGCAGCAAAGCCATAGAATAATGGACCGTTGATCTGTAGCACGATTACGTCATCAGGAATTTCGATAGTATCGTCTGTTACTAACTCGCCATCCTGTGATTCGTACTCATCAGCTTTGTGCTTCTGACGTCTTACTTCAACAGAACGAGCCATATGTCTCATGAACAGTAAGGATGCGAAGGTTACACCTACACCGATAGCAACGGTTAAATCAACCATTACAGTCAGGAAGAAGGTTAAGAACAGAATGGTTCTGTCTGATGGGCTGATCTTAGCAATCTGAATGAAGTGCTTTAAGTCAGACATACCCCATGAAACCATGAACAGCACAGCTGCTAATGCGGTCATAGGAATGTAAGCTAGGATATCCATTGCAGTGTATAAGAACACTAATAAGAAGATTGCGTGGAAGATACCAGCTACAGGAGTTCTACCACCAGCTTTAATATTAGTTGCAGTACGTGCAATCGCACCTGTTGCAGGAATACCACCAAAGATACCTGAAGCGATATTAGCAACACCCTGACCTACTAATTCCTGGTTTAATGAATGTTTGTGACCAATTAAACCGTCAGCTACTACAGCTGAAAGTAAAGCTTCAATACCAGCTAAGAAAGCAATGGTAAATGCAGATGGAACTAACTCACGGATTTCATCTAATGAGAAAGTAGGCCATACAGGAGTAGGCAGACCTTCTGGCAGGTTAGGGAAACGGCTGCCGATAGTATCAACTGGCATAGCAAAGATAAATGCCAAAGCTGAAATTAACAGAATTGATACTAAGTATGAAGGGATCTTAGGGGATACTTTCTTACAGATAATGATAGTAGCTAAACCTAAGGCACCTAAAACTACTGCATATACAGAGGTCTGATCAAGGTTAGTTAGGTAAACATACCACTTGTTTAAAAAGTCAGCAGGTACGTTCTTTACAGTAAGACCTAAGAAATCTTTAACCTGAGATGAGGCAATGATTACAGCAATACCAGTGGTAAAACCAGTGATAACAGGGTAAGGAATGTATTTAATCAGTTTTCCTAATTTGGCGTAACCTGCTATTACCAGAATCATACCAGCCATAATAGAGGCTAAGATAAGTCCATTAAAGCCAAAGCGCTGGATAACGTCAAAGATAACAACTACGAAGGCTCCTGTAGGACCACCGATTTGAACTCGTGAACCACCTAAAAAAGAAATAAAGAAGCCTG
This sequence comes from Succinivibrio sp., assembly GCA_050873645.1. Lineage (GTDB taxonomy): Bacteria > Pseudomonadota > Gammaproteobacteria > Enterobacterales > Succinivibrionaceae > Succinivibrio. The sequence goes on from JBNMJE010000087.1 coordinate 7,640, forward strand.
CAACTACAGCTGTTACAAGACCTTTATCAGGTGAAGCGCCAGAGGCTACAGCCATTGCCATAGCTAAAGGTAGAGCTACGATGGCAACAGTAAGACCTGCAATTACATCAGCACGGAAGAGCTTAAATGAATAGCCTTCTCTCATGCAGGTGATAAACGCAGGCACAAAAGGATTTGCGGTTTTCATAAAAAATAAATCCTAAAGCTTAGGTTTAAACCCAAACTGCAAGTTTGTAAAAATGATATATAGGGAATTCAGACAGCCTGATAAGAAGTATCAGAATGGATATTTTATTGGCATTGCTGAAGTGCGCACATTATAGCAGACAAAGTTAGTTTTTAAGTTAATTGGAAAAAATTTTGAAAAACATCTCATTATGGAGCATTTTTACTTGTAAACAGAAAGGCGATTTTGTCTAAGCTCTTTCTTAAAACTGGTGTAAATTTTTATCAGATGCTGTTGTAATGGCTTAATGATAATGTATAATCCATTTAAACCTATGGGGGTGATTTTGGTTTCGACCGGAAGCACGAATTCCTAGGAGCATGTCGAGTGGCGAAAGCTCGTTAAAAAGTCGCATAAAAATAGTCGCAAACGACGAAACCTACGCTTTAGCAGCTTAATAACCTGCTCGAAGCCCTCAGTTCTAAGTCTTTCTAGTGACACTTAGTCGCACTGGGGTCGGTTCTTCACTAGATCGTGTGGATGCCCCGTCTGTGGTTGAAGCATTAAATGAATCTTACAGACTGGGTATTTCGTGGCGTGGCGGTCCGCAGCGGGTACTAAGATCGAAGATTGCCTAAACATGTAGCGCCGACGATGCAGTCTTTTGGGACCCGAGTTCGAGTCTCGGCACCTCCACCAAATCTATGGTTTATCACCTCTTTTACGTTATTCCAAAGTAAAGTCAGATAAATTACAATCCAAGGGGCGATGTGATTTATATGAAAATGTTCTTATAAATTACTACTTGTCACAACCTAAGATAAAGATGTTTTTAAGATCCTACCTAAACTCCGCAGATCATAGTTACTAATCTTTGATCTGTTTCTTCGGAAAAGGAATTTTGAAAGTCTCAAAGAGATCTCTAGTTTTTTTAGGGATCTCTTTTACTATGTAAACACCCCTGCCAGCAGGTCTAGAAGC
>JBNMJE010000088.1:0-8744 GCA_050873645.1 Succinivibrio sp.
TATTGAAATTAAGTCTTGTGCAAGTACAGATGAACTTCTTAATGCTCAGAAAGTAGCATTAGAACAGATTAAAGAAAAGAAATATGCAGACAGTTACATAAAAGACAGCTCAATTGACCATGTCTATGCTTATGCAATTGCATTTTCTAATAAGTACTGCAGAGTAAAAATTGAGAAACTAAAGTAACATTGCAATCCAAGAGATATGCTCTTTTTTTAAACAATCTTTACCCCATCAAGTAAACGTTTGCACAGAAATAACAATTTTTAGAAATCTTTAAAAAATTTGATTAGAATATGCGCATTGATTTAGTTGAACACAGTAAAGAAAATGTCAGATTCTTTAATTAACGCATACACAGTTATCTTAATCTTTCTTTTTGGATACTTTTTCAAGCGCTTTAAGCTTGTTTCCATTAAAACAGCACGTGACCTTTCATATGTAGTCATGTACGTCACCCTACCTTGTGCTATTTTAGGTGGATCATCAGGTGAGATCGATCTTAAGGCAAGCATGTTCTTTATCTTGCCTTTAGCTTTTGTTGTAAGCATGATCCTGCCTTTAATCGGTTATGTACTCTACAGAAAGCAGCCTGATAGATGCGTCTATACCATGTTAAATTTAGGTGGCTTTAATATTGGTAATTTCGTACTGCCATTCATGCAGTCAATTCTCTCCCCTGAAGGTTTTATCGCGCTCTGCTTGTTTGATGTAATCAACGCCTTCTTCTGTTTTGGTGGTGTTTATTGCATGGCTTTATATTTAAACAGAAAGGGCTTTGATTCTGGTGAAAAAATCGATCTTAAAAAGATCTTAATTGAGCTTGCTAAATCCATTACATCTTATTGCTGTATCTTGTCTATTGCACTGTCAGCTACTGGTGTAGTTATGCCAAAAGAAATCTTAGAGCCAGTAAAACTAATTGGTAGTTCAAATACCTTCTTATGTATGTTTGTAATTGGTGTAGCCCTTAACTTTAATATCAATTTTGCAAGCGTAAAACGTATCTTAAAGATGCTGTTCCTACGCTATGGTTCTGCTTTAGTTATTGCTATTCTAATTTGGGTATTAACTCCATTCTCACCTATGGTGCGTTTTGTTTTAGTAGCAATTGTCTTTGCTCCTATTACCTCTTTAGCGCCTATTACAGCAATTAGGTGCTTACCTCAGTTTGCTGAGGATTCAGCAAATCTTAATATGATGTCAGTAATTACCTCTGTCATCATTATTACTCTGTTAAATGCATCTGCTGCGCTATTTTTAGGATAGTGATTTTATAGAAGTAGTTTTTTTGGGGGTGTCAAAAGACGGTGGAGATTAACTAAATGTCAGGAAAACTACCATCGTTAGAAAGCAAGGTAAATATGCTCTAATAAGAAGGACAACTCTTACAAGAGCTTATAAACTTACTTTTTAACAACTACTTTTTAACCAATACCAAGTAATAACTCCAGGTAAGTTTTACTCCGTTATCTGTAGAGTACTTATCCTCATAAGTCTTTATGAAGTCATTTAATCTTGATTTGGTCCAGATGCTGTGTGTAAGACCACTTACACCAGTGTTCTTAAATGAACGCAACATGGTCTTTACATCATCAAAGTAACTTTCAAGCTCAATTTTCTCAATGTCAAAAGCACAGTGAGTCTTTTTTAATATCTTCTTCAAAGTAGCTTTATCTATATACTCAAGACCAACGCCAGAGCATTCTCTTAACTCATAGAAGTTATCTTTAGAAAAGATAGTAAAAGCTAAAATACCATCCTTTTGTAAATGAGCTACGTAGTTTAAAAGATCTCCTTCAAGCTTTTTTAACCACTGAAAACATGCATTTGAAATGATAAGAGAATAGTTGTCATGAAGTTCTAAGTTATCTGCATCAGCCTGCATAAAACTTAATTTATTCTCTTTAAAAAGCACTGTATCTTTAAATTTCTCTTTACATAAATTGAGCATTTCTAAAGAGAGATCATTAAGAGTTAATGAGGATAACTTTAAGTTATTTAAGATAAGCGTTGACAATAGCCCTGTACCACAGCCTATTTCTAAAACGGTGTCAAAGTTCTTTTCTGGCAAAAAGTCTATTAACTCATAAGCCATAGTATTTTGGACGATGGCACTGCTCTCATAGGTTTTGCTTGCCTTAGAAAAGCTTTTTTGAATACTGTCTTTTGAAATTTGCATTAGTTACTGTCGCTGTTTTACTGTAGTCTGTCTGGAACTAGAATGGAAGAAAACCAAAAGTTGCTTCAAAGTCATCCTTACTGTAGTGACCATTCTCCCTTTTGACTACATCCATTTGATGTAATTTACATGAGGCTAATACATTTGTAGGTGAAAAGATCCTGTCTTTCATACCGATGCGTGTAATAGTATAAGCAAAATCTTCAACTAAAGGCTCTTTTGAAAATGGAATTAAAGCTTCAAGTTCTGCTTTTAAAGATTCAACAGAGCGGTTTGGTCTTGTTTCCATATATTCATTAAAAGTCTTTAGGTTAGTACACATGCGTCTGTAGAATTTTACAGCATTAGTCTCATCTAAAGCATCAATGGTAGCCTGCCACATAGATAAAGGAATGCCCAGTTTATTATCAATACCTTCAAGGGTACCGTTTATAGCAACACTAAAACTTACTTTCTTCAATAAATCATATTGATTTAAAACCTTAGGTGCTGCCATCACTCCCATTGACCAGGTTATAAGCTTAATATCTTCAAATTCATCATATAAGCTTGGATCAAAAGCTCTGTCTGTATAATCATAGACCAAGGCTACAGAATTTGAAGTTATATCCTTTAAATATTGAAAAGGCTTTTCATCCTGACCGTATCCTAAAAATACCAGTTCAAGGCGCTTTTTATCAGTTTTCTTTAAAAAACACTGTTTCATGCTTATCCACTTATAGATCTATCTTTGAAAAGGCTTTAATTGTATCTTTTAATTGCTCAACTTGACTATCACTCAATGAAGCAGTGAGTGACAGACGTAATCTTGCTTTACCCTTTGGTACTGTAGGATGACGAATTGGCATTGCATAAAAGCCATGCTCTTTAAAGAACTCACAAGCTTTTACAGCTTTTTCATTTTCATAAGTTAAAACAGGAATGATTTGAGATTGAGATACATTCTCATAACCACTTTCTTTTAATGTGTTGTGAATATATGAGCTAATTGAGTGCAGACGTTCTCTTAAATCATTTCGCTTTTGCATGTATTTAACCATAAAGTTTGCATGAGCAAAAGCTAATGGAGATAAAGCTGTTGAAAAGATAAGAGAGCGTGAGGTATTGATTAAATAATCACGGGCAGTTTCATTGCACAAGATACAGGCGCCCTGTGAACCTAAACCTTTACCAAAGGTGGTTAAAATAAAATCAATCTCATCAGTTACCTGATTTAAATGACATAAACCAGCACCGTTGTCTGAGTAAAGACAGAATGAATGAGCCTCATCTACATATAAATAGACATTGTGGAATTTATGCTTTAGCTCTACTAATTTCTTTAAATCACAACTGTCACCATCCATGCTGAAAACAGCTTCTGTAACTACGATTACAGAATCATATTTGTCTGCATGAGCATTTAATAGTTTTTCTAAGTGCTCATAGTCATTGTGAGCATAACGAAGGCATTTGCCTTTAGCTGTCATCATGCCATCAATGATTGATGCATGGGCAAGCTTATCGGCTATGATTAAATTGTTTTCAGTAGCCAAAGCTGAGATAACACCACTGTTAGCTGAAAAGCCTGAATTAAAGAACAGAGCTTTTTTATTAAAGAGCTCTTCCATAGTGTTCTCTGCATCCCCATAAGATAAGTGAGCTCCAGTTAAAAGAGGAGAGCCTGATGAGGACATACGGATGTCAGCATTAAATTTTGCACAGTTGTCTTTATCACTGTTATTTTGGGATAAAACTTCTGAGAGAAACTCAAAAGACAAATTAAGATCTGATGCTAATCCTAAATAATCGTTTGAAGATAAATTTACATATTCATGAGAATCGACAATGATTTTAGTGCCACACTGAGATTTTGGTTTTACAGTACGTAGCTGTCCGAGCTTTCTATTATTATCTAGAAGCTCCTGCATTTTCTGATATAAACTCACGCTAACCTTCTTGGTAAATAAAATTTACATTGAAATTCAGTAAGATATTTTAGGAAAAGAATTTAATCTGGTCAAAAAGATACGCTTATATGTAATTTTGACAATAAAATTAGGTAAAAAGCGGTTATAATATCAGCTTAAATAGCAAAAGAATTTAACAATGTCAAATAATCAAAATTAAGGTTTAAAAGTGAGCAAAGCGGTAACTTGTCTTGAACCTAAGGCTGTCTGGTCTTATTTCAACGAAATTACAAAAATTCCTCGTCCTTCTTCTCATGAAGAAAAAATTGCTGAATTTATCTTAAAATTTGCTAAAGAACACGGCTTTAAAAGCCATAAAGACGAAGTTGGCAACGTAATCATTGATATTGATGCTACAGAAGACAAAAAGGATGCACCTTTAGTAATTCTGCAAGGTCATATGGATATGGTTCCTGTAGTTGAAGACGGATATACCCATGACTTTCTAAAAGAAGGCATTAAAGCTTACGTTGATGAACCATTTGTTAAAGCTGAACACACTACATTAGGTGCTGATAATGGTATTGCCATTGCACTTGTTATGGCTTTAGCAGATGACAAGACCTTATCTCATGGTCCTTTAAGAGCAGTTTTCACCGTAGAAGAAGAAACTACTATGAAAGGTGCTACTGGCTTATCTCCAGATTATTTACAGGGCGACTACCTCATTAACCTAGATTCTGAGGATAATGGTTACCTCTTTGTAAATTGCGCAGGTTCTTATGATGTAAACATCAAATTCAATTTCAGCAAAGTTGAAACTGAAGATACTAAAGCTCTTGAAATTACACTGTCTCATTTAGCAGGTGGCCATTCAGGTGCTGATATTCATTTAGGTCACGCTAATGCGATTAAGTTATTAGCATCCTTACTTGATGATATGTCTGATGATGTTGATTTCTTTATCAATAACATCTCAGGCGGTGCAGTGCGTAATGCGATCCCTTCTAAAGCAAAGTGCACCATCTGCGTGCCTGAAAAAGAAATTGAGACTGCCAAAGCTAAGTTAAATGAGCTCTTTAAAGTACAAAAAGAGATCTACTCAATAACCGATCCTAATATGACTTTAGAGGTCACAGACTCTGATAAACAGGATGCTTTAGGTTATGCTCAAACCCTTGATCTAATCCACTTTATACGCTCACTGCCAAATGGCATTATGCGTATGTCACCAGAGTTTTCAGGTATTGTTGAAACTTCAATTAACCTTGGAGTTATCAGCTCTGATGATGAGAGTGTAAAAATCTGTATGCTTGCACGCTCACTTAACAGCGATGCTTTAAGTGATATGATAAATACAGTTAAGTCTCAGTGTTATCTTTTAGATAATGTTGAGGTTGAAGAATCCAACAGACATGAACCTTGGTCATCTCCAAGCAAAAACAGACTTATTGATGTTCTAAATGAAAGCTATAAGTCAGTTACTGGCAATGAGTTCAAGGTTACAGCTTTACATGCCGGCGTAGAATGTGCAACTTTTGCTAAGGCAAATAAGAAATTACAGTTAATTTCTATTGGACCTACAGTATTAAATCCACATTCTCCAAAAGAGCGTGTTGATATTGAAGGCGTAAAAGATATTTATTTAACAGTATGTCGCGCTCTTGCGATGCTTTAAAATTAGGAAGAAATAATATGCGTCAGAACACCAGTTCTCAACGAGCTTCACTTCCATTTCAGTGTTTCCATACCTGTACTTCACCAGGCATGTCATCTGACAAAGCTGTTAATGCCGTGCTGTTTGTACGAGGTGCAAACCATAGCCGTCTGAAGATTTCTATTGTTAACTTTTCACAGAACGAGGATCACCGTAATCCTATGACCTATACAGGTTCATGCTTCGGTATTCATCGTTTTGAGGCTCCTCTTGTGGCAGACAAGAGCCAGAATCTGTTGACCTACTACTTTAAGATTGCTCTTACTGATAAAGAAGGCAATGTAACCGATGTGGTTTGGTACAGCTCTTTAGGTATGTCAAGAGAACCTCCTCTAATGCAACATTGCTATGCTTTAGAGTTATTCAATACTCACCCACAGTGGGCTATTGATTCAATTGTGTACCAGATCTTCCCAGACAAATTCGCATCATCAAGCGGTACTTTCAATGTTGATGGTACCAAGGTTGAAACCGATGCCCCTATCAAGACTAAGGATTTTGAATTTGTAAATCTTGATGAAACACACTGCGGTGGTGATTTAGATGGTGTAGCAGCTATGTTACCTTACATCAGAGGTTTAGGTTGCGACACAATTTACATGACTCCAATCTTTAAGGCTCCTTCAGTTCATAAGTTTGATACTGAGGACTATGACATGGTTGATCCTCACTTTGGTGGTAACGGTGCTCTAAAGAGATTGCGTACTGTAGCTTTAGGCTATGAGATGAAGATCATTCTTCATGGTACTTTCAATCACACTGGTGATACTCATCCATGGTTTGACAGACAGGAGCGTACCGGTAAAGGTGCCCTACGTCATAAGGATTCTCCATATCGTGAGTACTACACTTTCACCTCAGAAGGTGAAGCTTACGTATCTGACGATAAGGCAAATTATCCAAAACTTGATTACTCAAGCTATCAGACCTGCTACAGCATCTTTGAAGGTAGCAACTCTGTTGTAAGAAAGTGGACCAGACCACCTTACGGTATTGATGGATGGGTTATCGATGATGCTTCTCAGATCGGAGATAACGGTAATGCCAGAAACAATCTAGAAAGACTGTCTCAGATTTGTCAGGCTGCAAGAGAAACTCACCTAGACTGTTTAATGTTAGGTCAGTTTGGTTCTGATCCTCGTTATGCTATCTGCAATGAAGGTAACGTTGACGGTACTATCAACTACACCGGTTTCTTAAGCCCATTAAGATCATTCTTTGGTGGTATCAACTTAAACGGTGATCCTACCCCTTATACAGGTGATGATTTAAGAAGAAGCTGTGAAGAGTTTTCAGTTGGCGTTTCACAGCAGGTAAAACTGTGCTTATTAAACCAGTTAGATAACTACAAGCTACCAAGATTCTATGAAATCATCGGTGGTGACAAATATCTGTATTTAGCAGCTTTAGCATGTCTGTTCACCTGGCGTGGTATTCCTTGTGTATACCAGGGCGATGAATTAGGCGATGTAATTGCTAAATTTGATGTAGGTCCTCGTGACATGTTGCCATTTAAGGCCATGAAAGACAGACATGTAAGCGTAAACTCAAATGACGTTCAAAGCGTAATTACTGAGTTAGCTGCACTGCGCCGTTCAAATTCATCCTTCTCAAAAGGCTCAATGATCTTTATCTGCGCAGGTGGTGCTTACTTTGGCTTTATCCGTCTGTATGACACCAGATTCAGTATCGTACTTGTAAATGCATCAAGACAGCAGGTAAAGGTAGAACAGGGTTCTGCCCTCTTCCCTCTTTTAGCTGCTACTTATATGCCTGAGGATTGTGGTTCTGATGATACTGAGGATTCAGGTGAAGATCTGTTAATTCCTCTATCAGGCAGAAACGTTCGTCGTTATGATCATGGCGAAGGTCTTGAAGGTCTGTATGAAATGTTAGCTCGTGAAAAGTTATCTGTTCACAGCTATGGTGCTACAAGAACTTCTCCTGAATTTGAAGAGAAGTTCTTAAAAGAGCTTACAGCAGGAAAGACTATGACTATTCCTCCACGTTCAACTGTGGTGGTATCTAACGACAAGAAGTAATAGTCTGTCGCTGCAAAGCTTACAAAGCCATTATTTAGCTAAAAACTAGATAATGGCTTTTTGCTATTTAGTCCCTTGCGCTCTTACATTTCATTTATAATGACTCTAAAACTAAAAAAGAGTTATTCATGTCTGTGTACACACCACCATTTTGCTTTACAAACAATATCGTAAATCTGGTAGCTGATATCTGCGAAATATCAGCAACACTCTTCTATTTGCGTCAAGACAGGTTGTCCTTACAGCAAAAGAGACTATTTAAAGCAAGATCTCTTCACTCATCTCTTGCTATAGAGCAGAATCACTTAAGTCTTGAAGAAGTAACAGCTATTTTAGATGGTAAAAGAGTCTTTGGTCATCCTGTAGAAATACTTGAGGTTAAGAATGCCTCTGTAGCCTATGATAATAGACTTAGCTTCTTACCTTTATCTGTAGATGACATGCTAAAAGCTCACAAACTCATGATGAATGAGTTAGTCACAGGCTTTGGTCATTTTAGAACTACAGGAGTAGGAGTATTTGCAAGAACCAAGCTTATTCATATGGCGCCACCTGCTCAAAAAGTTCCTGAACTTATCGCTGCCTTAATTGAATGGTATAAATCATCAGACTTTCATCCTCTTGTTAAAAGTGCGATTTTTCATTACGAATTTGAGTATATTCATCCATTTGCTGACGGTAACGGCAGAATAGGCAGAATGTGGCATAGTCTGTTATTAGGCAAATGGATAAATATCTTTTACTATCTACCAGTAGAAGAGCTAATACAGAAACGACAGGCTGAATATTACAAAGCTTTATCTAATGCAACAGCTATGACCGATAGTGCCTGCTTTGTAGAGTATATATTGGAAGTTATAAAAGAAACTCTAGTGTCTTTTGCAGATTCTACTAATACCGATCAAGTCACCGA
>JBNMJE010000089.1:0-8393 GCA_050873645.1 Succinivibrio sp.
ATGAATCCTTATTTAATATGATGGGTATTGATCCTGTAGTGCTTCAGAATACTAAACTCAAGAAAGCTACTTTAGATGATGATATGGGGTTAACTGTTTCTGAATGATTTCGTGTAAGAACAAAAACGAGATCTTAGGGTTTTGCAGAAATTTAAAGGTAAATTACCTTTTTGTCACAGCTCTAAACTTATGATTAGAGCTGTGTGAAAAAGCCATCGATTTAAGTCAAAAATCTAAAGGTTTTAGCAGTTTTTTAGTAGAGCTTTTCTAAGATCTCATCATCAATCTTAAAGGTATGCTCAACTGCAGGGAATGAAGATGCTTTTACTTCCTTAGCGTAGTTATTAAAAGCTTCTTTCATGGTTTTACCAATCTCAGCGAAGTGTTTTACAAACTTTGGTGAGAAGTCCTGATACATGCCTAACATATCCTGGTACACTAGAATTTGACCATCACAATCAACACCAGCACCGATACCAATTGTTGGAATGGAGAGCTTTTCTGTCACAATGGCAGCTAATTTTGCAGGCACACATTCAAGTACGATAGCAAAGGCACCAGCCTCCTGCAGTGCAAGAGCATCCTCAATTAAGTCCTTAGCTGCTTTTTCAGTCTTACCTTGAACCTTATGACCTCCAAAAGCATTTACAGACTGTGGTGTCATACCTAAATGACCACATACAGGAATACCTGAGTCCACTATTCTCTTTACGGTAGCAGCAACTGATCTGCCACCTTCTAGTTTTACAGCATTAGCTCTGCCTTCTTTTAACAGGCGACCTGCGTTAATCAAAGCTTGTTCCGCGTTTACCTGATAAGACATAAATGGCATATCAGCAATGATAAGTTTGCTCTTACAGCCACGAGCTACAGCACCTGTAAAAGTTATCATGTCATCAACAGTTACAGATAAAGTATCCTCATAACCTAAGATCACGTTGCCAAGTGAGTCGCCTACTAAGATTGCATCTACATCAGATGCATCAATAATTTTGGCAGTTGAGGCATCATAGCAGGTAAGGCAGGCAATTTTCTGCTTTTCTTGTTTCATCTTAGCAAAGGTAGCTACTGTTACTTTCATTTTTTGTCCTCTGTTAAAAGTAGTGTTTTTATGTTGTCATAATCCTTATCAGGATTTTTGTTTTGAGAAATCTCATAGAGCTTTTTACAGAGCAGTCTGTACAGCTCTCTGTCCTCGTCATTAAGGGTGCTCATATGCTTTTGCACGGTGATGGCATCATCTCTTATGACAGGACCTGTAAGTGCATCGTTAACACCTGACTTGACGATGTTATTAGCATTGTTAATAAAGAGGGGAGTTAAAGCCTTTAAAGCTTCATCTTCTGTAAAACCACATTCACACAGTAAGTTTTGTCCCATTGAAAAGAGTCCTACTACACAGTTACTGACTAAAACAGATGCTAAATGGTATTTAGCTTTTAACTTGTCTGGTGTGTCGCTTTTACTTAATACCGTGTGAGTTAGTTTTGTTTTACTCAAAAGCTCTTTTAACTTTTCAACTCCAACATCTGATCCTTCTAATGTAAAAAAGGCTTTTTGGATGCTATCTAGATGAGTCTCTTTTGAGTTAAATGCCAACATCGGATGTAATGACACGGTATCAGTAAGTTTTGAGCACTTTTTAAATCCAGCTTGAGCAGAAAGTACACCTGAGCAGTGCACTAGAACTTTGTCTTTTAATGCTTTTTCTCCTAGTAAGGACAACTTCTCATCTATAACACTGATTGCACTATCAGGTACAGTTACAAAGATTAGGTCTGATTTATCTACAAGTTCAGATAGAGAATCTGTAACCTTTGGAATAGCAATATTAGGTAAATTACAGGATAACTTTGAAATTAAAGAAATGGTATCGTTTGCAGAAGAAAGGTGTTTTGAATAGAAGAATGATAACTCAAAAGACGTAAGACCTTTATGAACATAGTATTCATAAAAGAATCTAGCAAGGGAGGTGCCTACTTTGCCTGCACCAATAAAACCTAACACTAATATTTTCCTTAAATGAACCTTTTAAGGCTCTTAGGCAGTAAAAAGATGCTGCGTTTAGCAGCATCTTTTACAACATCATATTTTACAGATCATTTATACAGATCATTTATGAGATAGAGCTAAGCTTATTCTTTCTCTTTGAAAGAGTCATCCTCAATTCTAAATGAGGTGCTCTTTTCAACAGAACGCTTGATCTCAAGTCTCTGTCTGTCAAGCTCAAGTAACTTAGCTACCATCTTATCAGCTTCCTCTTTAAGGTTCTTTGAACTCTTATACATAGGTAGCTGTTTTAAGATCTTACTCTGTAGAACCTTAATCTTATCACCAGTAGTCTTCATCTTCAGATAGCGCTGCATATCGTAAGATTTTAGCTGACAGAAGATTAAGCTCTGTGGATATCTTGCTTCGTTTAAAGTTCTAATTACAGCAAAGCACTGACCTGCGATAACATCAGTTCTGTCATCATTAAAGTAACCTACTTTACCGATAGTTCCCTTAATTGAAAGTACGATATCACCTTTTTGTAGACGGCTGCGTTTTGCTCGAGAGTCATCAGCGCTTACTCTGATTTCCTTTTGAACATCAGACATAACACCAGTCTGTGGTACATCGTTTAAGTTTAACTCGTAAACAATCTCGGTGTTTTTTACAACTTCAGGATCAGCTACAGAACATACCTGTGCTCTGTAAATCTGAGCGATGTTTTCAAGCTTTAACTCACCCTTTTCGATGTAGCTTACGCTCTCTTCATGATCAGGACCTGCTACATAGCAGCTAGGATCGAAAAGACACTGATCGTCGTTTAATTTAAAGGCATTTAGGAAAACGCTGTGGCTGGTCTTTTCACCGGCTAAAACTTCTTTTAACTCAGTTGCAGCACTCTCGTTTAAGACATTATGCTGTCTGTCTGATAGTACTGTATCGATACAATCTTTGCCTGATAAGTCTAAGAAGCTTACCTCATCATTGATGGTGGTTGTATCAAATACCATTGCACACATTGGGAATGGTACCTGTCTTGTAAAGAACTTAGGTAAGTTTACAACAGCCTTTAAATGACCTTCGTTAATGATTCTCTTTCTGAAGGTTGTAGCTTCTGACTGGCTTAAATAGGTAACTGAGTTGTGCACAAACATTACAAAACGGCCTTTTACAGATTTGCTCAAAGCCTGGTAATGATTTACAGCACGGTTAAACCATTCAGCAATACCCTGAGGGTATACATTTAAGAATGAGTAGCCGCCTGCAAAGCTCTTTTCTTCAAGAGCGCTGAAGCTTGTAGCAGTGATTGGATTAGTTAAGCTATAAACTAATGATCTGCACAGCTTTTCAGCATAAGTATCTAAACTGTAGTGGAAACCTGTCTGACGATCTGGTACCTTGAAAACATCAACCTTACAGTTGTTTTCATACTGAAGTGAATACTCAGCATATGGGTTTAAGTTATCTAAAACCATTACAGATTTGTTGGTAGCTTCAGAATCTTCAGTTACACCCTTTGCTACATATTCAGCAAATACCTTAGATGAACGAGACTCAATAAAGAACTCTGCCTGAGTCTTTAAAAGCTCAGCCTGCAACTCTGTAAAGAAATAAACACGCTTTAAGTTGTCGTTGAACATATCAAAGCGCTGAGTATATAACTGGAAGAACTGGCTCTTGAGCAACTGATAGGTTGGCTCATCCATGTGGTTCTTTTCAATATACTTAGTGATATAGCTCTCTGCTTCTTTTAATTCATCAGAAGTGTACTTTTCACCGTATTCTTTATGCAGACAGAAAAGCAAATCTTCTTTGATTGAACAGCTGTTTGCTAATTTGGTTGAGTCAGTTCTTGCAAGATAGAATAAGGTTGCAAGAGAAATTAGGCAGGAATTGTAGTTATACCATTTTTCGCCTAAGGCACTTAGTGATTTAAACTTATCTGATTGTTCCATATTGAGAATAATTTCGTTATATAGGTTAGATGATAAATAGCATTACGAAGACCTAACTGTTTAAAGAGTTAAGTTTCGTTATTTAGTAAAACTGTTAGTAATTTTAGCAGAATAATAGTGTATTACGACATAAATGCTTAAAATATTTTAAAAATTAACTAGCTATAATATCTTTACTATTATAAACAAAGACTTTGCCTGTCTTTTTCCCTAAAGCGACTGCTTTAAAACGGGTATTATCTTAAAGCTCTAAACCTTACGCATTTACTTTTGAAGATACGTTGCTCTGTGCGCTACAGAAATACCACCATGAACGCGGACAGACAATTTCACTTTTATTGTGAGATTTTCATTCTTTTTTTACTCACTCTCTAAAATTGGTAAAATAGAGCCATGTTCAATTAGAAGGTAAGTATAGATATGAGAGATCTACTGCAGTGCCGTGATGATATCGATAGAATTGATTCACAGATTTTAAAGTTACTACAAGAAAGAATGGATGTAGCTACAGATATTGCAAGCTACAAATTAGCTCACAATCAGAGCATCACAGACAGCGTTCGTGAGCATTCTAAACTACAGACTTTAAGAGCTAAGGCAAAAGATCTTGGACTGCCACCTTCATACATCTCTGATGTATATAAACTCATCATTCGTCATACCTGTTCTGTAGAACAAGAATATATTGTAGCTAAAGCTAATGAGAGCTCTATTGACAGAGATACCTCTGTAGCTTACTTAGGTACAAAAGGTAGCTATTCACATGTAGCAACCTGCAGATATTTTGAAGGTTACAAAGGTAAACTTGAAGCACAAGGCTGTAGTTCATTTGCAGAGATTGCAGGTCTAGTTGAGACTGGTAAATGTGAGTTTGGTGTTTTGCCAATTGAAAACTCAAGCTCTGGCTCAATTAACGATGTTTTAGATGTAATGCAGACCACTAAAGCTTCAATTGTAGGTGAAATCTTTGTACCAATTGATCATGCTGTATTAGGTATTGAGAATATCGACTTAAAAAAGATCACCGATGTTTACTCTCATCCACAGCCTGTAACTCAGTGCTCACACTGGATTAAAGACTTATTGCCTCATGCCAATATCCACTACACCAAGGCAACCACTGAGGCTATGGAGATTGTATCTAAGCTAAAAAATCCTGCTCATATTGCAATTGGTAGTCATATGGCAGCATCTTTTTATAACTTAGTACCTATTGTTGATAACATTGCCAATAACATTCATAACTTCACACGCTTTATCGTGATCTCTATGACTCCAATTGCAGTGCCTCAGTCAATCAGTGCTAAGACCTCACTGTCATTTAGTGTACAGAAGTATCAGCCAGGCTCCTTGATCTCCGTTTTATCAGAGTTCTCAAAAAGAAACATTAACATGACCAAGTTAATCTCACGTCCAAAGATTGAAGCTTCACGTGATACCTGGGAGGAGATCTTCTTTACCGATTTAGAAGGTAATATTGATGCTCCTGTAATGCAGGATATCTTAGAAGAGATTAAGCCTTTTACCAATTCTCTAAAGGTCTTAGGCTGTTATCCTAACAGTGAAGTAAAGTAAGAGAAGAAAAGTAAGACCGTACGGCAAGTTTGTAATTGCCAAGTTTGTAATAAATTCAAAAGAAAACTCTCAGTGTGGAGCACATGCTGAGAGTTTTTTACTATGTTATTCATGAGTTTTAGTTATTCATGAGGTTTTAGATTAGAAGATTTACACAGGTATCTCTGTTTAAATTGTCTATGTTTAAACAAGCTCTTTTTTCCAAAGACCATGTAAGTTGCAGTAAGCATAAGCACATACAGCTTTATCATCATCAGCTAGAGCAAAGATAGCTTCTGCTGCTTCATAGTCAGACTCAAGATATTTAATCTGTAAGCCCTGAACTGTCTCAAGCGCAATAAACTCGATATAGTGACCTTCAACCATTGGGTGAGCTACCGATCCTACTTTTACGGTAACTTTGTCTCCATCAATGGTCACAGCAGGTACGTGCTTTTCAACAGCAGCATCTACTTCACCTGGAACTAACTCTTTCATCGGTTCGCCACAGCAGACTACCTTAACAGAAGAGTCCTTTAATTTGGTAATGATATTACCGCAGCTTTCGCATTTATAAAATTTAACTGTCATTTGCATGTGTCCTATTGTAGTGGTTTATAAATAATTTCAGCTTTTAAATAAGCTTTGTTAAAACGTAATCCAAAATATGTGTTCTAAAAATAGATGTTCTAAAAAGGTAATTGGCTTTAAGTAAGCGTTTTTAATCTTGTGTGAGAGCACCTTTTATAACTTAAGTATAAAGGAAAATATTCAGAAAATACACTATTAGTAATAATTACTAATAAGAAAATTGAAAGATAATTAGACTAGATCACAGAAATTTAAGGGTTTTTTAAGCTAGTTGCTAATATATTTATCAACTGACCATTTTTAGCAAAAAATTGTGTGAACTATAGCAAATAAGAATAGGTGCTTGTAGAAAGTGGTAAAAGTTAGAAGGTAAAAAAATCAGTCTAGACTGCTTAACGTTTGGTTAGTTCTTGTTTAGATTTATGTTATTACGTTTTATGTATTCATTATCTTTCAGTTCTGTTCCAAACACGGCACTTACTGAAGAGATCCATCTTCTCGTCATAGAAAGAAGTGTTCACATCAAGAATACCTAACAGACTGTGGAAGAAGTTATCCTGAGAGAACTTGGTGTTCTTAGCTTCTTTGCCAAGACAGTTCAGATCCATGTGATGATCTTCGACAAAAGAATTTGCAAACCAGGTCATCATAGGTACTTCTTTTTGGTAGTCTGGTGCAATTGCATAAGGAGCACCATGTAAGAACAGACCGTTCTCACCTAAAGATTCACCGTGATCAGAGATGTAGAACATAGCGGTACCAAAGTCTTTTTCATATGGTTTTAACTCATCAACTACCTTACTTAAGATATAGTCGGTGTAGTAAAGAGTATTGTCATATGAGTTTACAATCTGTTCTACTGAGCAGTTTTCAATATCACTTCTCTCACAGCTAGGCTTAAATACCTTTTTATCATCAGGTAATCTTTGGAAATAGGTAGGACCGTGACTACCGATTAAGTGTAAGAAGATCACAGTGCTCTTTTTGTTTTTAGCAGCCTTTGCAACACGTGTGTGCAGACGTTTTAACAGTACTTCATCATAGCAGGAATCAGAGGTGCACAGATCTTTAAACTCAGGATCTGATGGTACAAGATTCTCGTTGTCAATTCTGTCGCATACACCTTTGCAGCCACCGTCATTGTCATACCAGACCACGTCGTAGCCTGCGTATTTTACGATGTCTACTAAGGAGCTTGAGTTCTTAGCTTTATTCTCATCATAGTTGGTTCTCTTCATATTAGAGAACATGCAAGGTACAGACACTGCTGTTGCAGTACCACAGCTTTGAACAGGAGAGAATTTAGTAAAGTTATCTAAAGACTCGGTAAAAGGAGTAGTGTTTCTGTCATAGCCGTTATGCATGAAGTTCTGAGCGCGAGCAGTTTCTCCTAAAACCACCACAAAGATTTCAGGTCTTTCTTCAGGGTTATCAATAATTGAGTCATCAGCTAATTTTTTAAACTCTACTTTGGTAGGGAAATAAGTATCCTTCACAGCCTTATAGCCAAACCACACAAAGTTATAAGGAGAGATTTCTTTTCTTAGAATTGGGTTATTTCTACCAATAGAAGCATAGTTCTGATAGTAAGCGCTACCAATACCTACAATGGTAAGTAATGCAATTACAAAGACGATTACTCTTCCTAGAATGCCTCTTAAAATGGTCTTAGGCCATCTGATTTTGACAAAACATAAAATCAGAGCAGGAATAATACCAAAGACAATAGCATTAAAGATTGATTCAAATGAGATGTATGATTTTGCTTCACCTGTATGGGTTTGCAGGAGGTTAATCATCATGTCATAGTCAAAGATAGTTCCGTATCTGTAAGCAAAATGTCCGGTGATGGCGCCTGCAATTAAGAGAACACCTAATACAACTTTAAAGACATATTTAAATGAGAAGCATAAAAAGATAATGGTCAGTGCTGAGAACAACACTAGTGGTGGTGTTAGTGAGAAGACAAATGAAACATTGTCAGAGTCTTCTAGAATTCTGTAAAAGTGGCTTAAGATCTGAATGTTCAGAACTGAAGCATAGTAAATAGTAACTGCATAGAAAACTACATACCAAGGAATAGTTAGATTACGTAGCTTTGTAAAGATTGCTTTTAGATTGAAATTAGCAAGTGTTGGTACAATTTTTTTTATTGTATTCATTTTTATCAAATTCTGTTTTGTAAGTTACGTTTAGTAAGAAAACATTAGTTTGAAATTAAAATAAAGTTCAAATTTACTTTGATTTTGTTGCTTCATCAACAGTGAATAAGAGCACCTTCGACTCGAATAAGCTATCCTC
>JBNMJE010000090.1:0-8335 GCA_050873645.1 Succinivibrio sp.
ACTACGCTGTCTTTTTCATCAACGCTAAGCCATGAAGGGCAGATCCATAATCTTTTACCAAACTTTAATGGTTTGAACTGATCCATCCAAGCTCTGATCCAGTTCTTATCCTCAAGGTGAGTTGCAGCCATTGGGATATGATCACCTAATAGAGCTCTTAGCTTATCTAAGATAGGTTTAGGATCGGTGCCTTGTGCTAAAAGACCTGTAACCTCAGTATTTGGCCATAGTCTTCTCTCACCAGGTCTTGGCTCAAGAATAGGAGAGTCTTCAGCATCGGTGTAACTTACAGCAAGAGCACCAAAGCTTTCTAATAGTTCAGCAATGGTATCTGCTGACTGATTGGTGGTACGAAGTTTAATTTGTATCCAGTCTGTATCACTCACTTTTTGTCTCCTTCTTGCGCTTTTACATAGCCTTCAAAATTAAATGGTTCTGATAGAGAAACTTCATTCTGGGTATAGTTAGCTGAATCTGACACAATGTTGTGTATGCGTGTGTAGATTACATTTGTCATGCTTCCCAAATCAAGTTTTATATTATTGATTGAACGAATAAAGGTAACCTTTTTAGAACCTAACTTACCTAATTCTCTTGAGGTAATGAGCTTGTAGTTAAAGACTTTGATAATAAGCTCATTGCCTAATTTTGAGACAGCTTCAATATTACTCTTGCCACCGATATTCTTTAAAAGGGCAATGAGCATTAACTCTGGATTTTCAATCTCATCAATTGAGTGTCCTCCTGTAAAGGAGCGTCTTTTGAACTTGTTCTTTAAGTAATTAACTGTACCTATCTTGGTTAAGAGTACCTGCATGATGGCAGGTAGAATTACCGAGATCAGCATTAAGGCATAGTGACTTGTGGATAACTGGAAGAATGCTAGGTTCTTTAGCACCAGATCTGGCTGATAGAGCATAAAGAAGTTTGTAAATGTAGATAAATCTAAATACAAACTTAAAAAGAACAGCATTACTGAGGAAATACACAGGACAATTAAAGTACCTGGATAGAAGAACATTAAGATTGAAAGTTCAACTGAGATACATGAGCCTATCTTTGAGGTAAGACAGGTGATCATGGCTAAAAAGACTAAGAACAGACGGTTATAGGATTTAGCAAAGTAAGCTCTTACCATGATAAGAGTTGGCAGTACAAAGAGATTGGTTAAGAGGATACTGTTTAGCATGGCATGGATAGTATCACTCTCTGTCTGCAAGCTTACTAGTGAATTTAGTAATGAGCTAAAGCCTAATGTCAGCATGATTTCGTAGATAGGAACAAACAGACATGATAAGAATGAATCTACGAAGACTGAGGTAAAAGTAATTAGAATTGAGTGCTCAATGTTCTTAATAACAACTACGAAACTTAACAGTATGAGTGCTGGTACAAAGAGTACACCTAAAACCTTAATTAAAGTAGCACCTACACTTGATCTTTCTGCCTCCTGATCAAGATCATTTGATGGCAGTAAGAACATGGTTGATGCAAGAGATGAGATCACCCAGGCTGTAGGCTGAGAGAACAGATGTGGATAGAAGGTAATGGAGATACCACACAAAAGTGAGTAGTTAAGACCTACTGCAAATAACTGATAAAAGCGGTTAAAAGTTGGAATTAGACAGGCTACTGCAATTGCAAAAAAGCCTGGCAGCATAGTTCTGCAAAGTTCTAACAGAATGTTCTGAATGGTAAAGTCGATACCAATTGGAATTCTTTTATCAAGCGCAAATGAAGCAATAGCGAGCAGTCCTAATGGGAACAGAAGTAATAAGCTTCGCTGCTGATAATTCGCGTTATTCATAAATCCAAACCTAAGATTAAATAGAGTGCGTCTATTTTATCAAATTTTAAGCATTAAGCCTTAGTAAAGATTTCTCTTAACTCTTCGACAAGTCTAGTATTTACAAGTTTAATAATCTTACATTGTGTGTTATAAAACGCCTGTATCTATCGTAAAACTTGAGTAGCTATGAAACACCAAATCTATATTGATCCAAATCCTGAGGAAAAATCAGATAATGCCTTTGAGAAGGTTACAAAATACCACGAGGACGTCTTCAAAAAGTTAGAGCATGTAGGTATTACTTTTTCTTATAAAAAGTACTTTTGCATCAACTTCGATGAGGATGTCTACAACTCAGTGGTCTTAAGAGGAGCTGGACGCAAAAAGGTAGCAGCTGTCTCTGAAGAGGGGCATCCTGTAAAGTGTGCTGAAGTTGTACAGATGATGCAAACCATGACCGATTACGAGATCATGGATAAACTCAAGATGAAGAAAGCTACTTATTACCGTCATAAAAAAGCCATGCTCGAATCTAACTGGTATAAGGATCATGGCCGTAATCTTGAGCTCAATGATCCTAATATCACCGACTATATCATTGAGGTAAGTCCTGTTTTTTAGTAGATACTGTTTTAATGAGCACGGTTTTTCAATAAGCATAGTCTTATTTGTCATCGTTTAATCGCGGACCGGTTTAAACATGATCCAAAAGAAAACACAGAGGAACAGTATTAGGATCACAAGTAAACAAGTCAAAAAGATATTAGATCTACGCTCGTCATTATGATCTTTAATGTCCTGTTCACTGATGATGGTTGGATGCTCAAGATCAATATTGAATTTCAGATAAATATCGGGCTTGTTGTCGTTTACATCGTCACGAACTGAGAAGTAGTAGCCTAAAAAGTCCTTTAAGTAGATATGATCTTTTAGATACTTCTTTGTGCATTCCTGCTTATACCTGTTTATCATCATTCTAAAAGTCACCACCTCAGTTTCATCAATGCCTGAGTTTTTAACTTTAAATCTGCAATAAGCGGTACTGTCAAAGGAAGACATACTCTTTTCATCCTCTTGTATTTTCTTTTGCGCCTCAGCATCTTTTTTCTCACGCTCTTCTTTTTCATGATTATTACTAGACATTGAGCTCATCAAAATGTAAGCACCAATGGCACCTGCTGTCGAGGACAGCTTTTTATTTGAATCTGTATTTACCATTTGAGTTTGTGGCAAGGAGAAGTTTAAAAGATCTGCTTTAGCTTTATTTCCTGTGATTGCAATTGCAGCTGCAATGACTAAAGCACCAAATATGTAATATTTAAGATTTTCCATAATGATCTTCTTCCTTATTTAAAATATTTCAAAATTATTAAATTTTCTTATAATCAGATCATAATTAAAAATGATACAAAATCAAGTAAACAATTAAAAAAATCTGAAAAAACTTCAAAAGTGCAACTGTACGGAGATAAGAATCGTACAACGTCACAAAATGGGGATATGGATAATGAGACAATACTATTAAAAACTAAGAATATAGTTAAGAAAAGAATAATCTATTTAATTGAAAATTAAGAATATTGTTTTATATGTGAAGCTCTTTATAAGAATATTGTTATTGTGATACTGAAAAATACTTCGTCTCGTTCAGTAGCACTCAAAAATAAATTTAACATAACATCAACTTTTTTCGGTGTTTTTAAAAAAGTTAAAACATAACAAAATTCGCCTGATGATATTTTTATATCATTCTCTGTAGTATTTCACTTCTATAAATGCCTCTTGTCACAAAAAGAATTTTATTAACTTCACTCTATATAAATTTGACCTCAATACAAATATAATTGAACCACATATCAACATATATCGCTTTGAAAGATACTGAACCTTGGGGATCAATCGTGAAAATCGTACGCCGTGATGTCATTGATGACAGTCATCTAGAAAAATATATTCCAGATCCTGTCATTCGTCAGATACTAGCCAGACGTGGCATCAAAACAGAACAGGATGTTACCTGTAAACTTTGTGATATTTTTCATTTCAAAGATTTTCATGACATTGATAAAGCAAGCTCTATCATTGCCGATTCCATCGTAAATCAGGAACCTATCTTAGTTGCCGGAGACTATGACGTTGACGGTATCACTGGTACTGCTCTAGGCGTAAGAGGATTAAAAGATTTAGGTGCAAGTGATGTCACTTACTATGTACCATCTCGTTATGAAGGTGGTTATGGTGTCAGTGAAGAAGCGGTTGATAATGCAATTGAGCACGGCGTCAAGCTTATCCTAACTGTGGACAATGGTGTAAGTTGTAAAGAATCTATAGACTACGCAAAATCCCGTGGTCTTAAAGTTGTGATTACAGATCACCATGAGACCCCTGAGGATTTACCTTTAGCTGATGCTATTGTCGATCCTAAGTTACCAGGCGATAAGTTCCCATCTAAAAATCTGTGTGGTGCAGGTGTTCTATTCTATGTATTAGTTGCCACAAGAGCCTGTTTAAGGGATAGGGGCTACTATGAGGGTAGAGCTGTTCCAAAGATAGGTCGTTTCTTAGACTTGGTTGCATTAGGTACTATTGGCGATGTAATGCAACTTGATGCTAATAATCGCAAGTTAGTAAAGTACGGTTTTGAAAGAATTCGTCGTGGTGAATGTGTAGTAGGTATTAGAGCTCTAGCTTCATCATGTAGAGTTGATTTACCTTCAATTAACTCTGTATCAATTGCCTATGACTTGTGCCCAAGATTAAATGCTCCTGGCAGAATTAAATTAGAGAATAACCCTGCTGTATCCTTAATGCTTACAGATGATGATACTGAGGCTTGTATCATCGCAAGAGATCTTGAAATGTGTAACAAGCGTCGTGGTGACTACGAGCGCGTGTTCCTAAAGGAAGCTTGTGAGGATGCTGAAAAACAGGCAGGTAATTCTGCTATCGTACTTTACAGATCAAACTGGTTAGTAGGCCTTGGCGGTCTTATTGCAAGCAGAATTAAAGAGAAGTTCTCAGTCCCTTGCTTTGTCTTCTCAGGTACAGGTGACGAACTATCAGGATCTGCTCGTTCAGTACCAGGCTTTAGCATTGTAAAAATCTTACAGACACTCTCTGAGAAAAGTCCTGATCTTTTAATCAGATTTGGCGGTCATGCAATGGCAGCAGGAGCCTCAATTCACAAAGCTAATTTTGAGAAATTTAAAGAGCTTTTTAATGAAGTTGCAACACAGAGTCTAGGACAGCCTGCTGATGACGAGATCTTATCAGATGGCAGTCTGCCACCTAACTATATTACAGTTGCTTTTGCACGTGATTTAGAAGCTTACGGTCCATGGGGTAATGGTTTTGAAGAGCCATGCTTTGATGGTGAGTTTACCGTTGAAGATGTATTTTTAGTAGCTAACCGTCATCTAAAATTCAAACTGCGTAATGATGATGGTTCTAGCATGAATGCTATTAAGTTAAGAGCAACTCCAAATGAACGCTCTATTACTAAATTCATGCGTGTAAGAGCAGTTTACACCGTAGGTATCAACCACTATATGGGCTCACAAAGACTGGAAATTAAGATTAGTGCTATAGAGCCTGTTTAGTCATATCTTTAAAGCGTTTTGCTCATTGAGCTTACAAGAATACTGTTGCTGTAAGTTTTCTATGCTCAATAGGGCAAAACGATAATCTAAGATAAAAAGTTCGTAACTACTAAGTTTCTAACTTAAACTCTCTTAGCCTTAACCTTAAAAGCAAAGGTCAGCTCTCTTTTTAATTGAATACACCCTGAAGCATAAGATGTAGTTTTGCCTTGAGAAGCTCTCTTTTTCCCATTTTCTCTCTTAAGCTTTTGTTTGTCTCTTTGCTTTCTTATATCCATTACTTGATTGAGAACTTGAGATTTTATGCAAATCTTTGCTTGCCTGTCGTTGCAGGCCTTTTATAGTTTTCTGCAAGTCTTTTATTGTTTCACGCAAGTCAGTAATAGTTTGCTTCGAGTTTGAAATAGTTTGCTCCATTTCTGAAATGGTAGCAGTTTGCTTCTTATTTTGCTCTAGAGAAGCTTTATTCTGCTCCATAATTCCAGAGAACATGTTTATCATCATTTTGGTGATGGTAGACAACGAGAGTACAAGTACAGATAATTCTGCCGGAGCTTTATCTTTTAGCTCCTTACAGATCTTTTCAGCGTCTTGTTTTAATTCGTTTAAATCCATTGAACCACCTTTGCTTTTATTCTGATTTATTATACTAACAGCCTTTTTTAGCATTGGCGATAGTTCACTTTCAACTTGATGATGAATCATCAAAATGCTCTGTAACGATCTTTTAAGATCTCTACAGAAAAATGACACAAAACAAGACCCTCTAAAAGATCTTTTAGACAAAAGCTATTTAGCTAGACTTTATGAGCTTTCTTACAAAGAAATGTCTAAAGAACTTACTGACATAAAAGACAGTGCAAATGCTAACGATGTTGCTCAGAAGATGTTGTTCAGAATCTGATAGCTTGTTAGTGTAGTAACAAAGTTGCGCTCTACTTTGAGATAGTAACTGTTACATTACCTTTTCTCTTTAAAAGCTCGATGCCGTCTCCATCGATGTGACCAATCTTAATTAAATCATCACTGTAACGGAAGCTCTTACAAAAGATAGCTACATTCTGCCAAGGCTCATAAATGGTGATATCACCTGGTACTGGTGCTATACCATTCTTTTTCTCTTTAAGATTTAAAGAAGGCTTTGGGTAAAAGATCTTTTCTGTGGTGTTATTAAAATCCTCAAGTTCAATTTCAAGTGGAAGACGTGACATAAGATCACGAGATGCTGAATTGTTGATTAAGGTTGCACTAACAGTTTTACCATCAACGGTGATGTTAATCTTTAAAGTTTCATTATCATTTGCAGTCATATTATCAGTCTCACTTAAAGATACTAAAGAGCTTTGAGCTGTAGCTTCATTTTCAGTAGAGGCAACTGCTGAAGTTGCAGTGCACAAAGCTGTAATCACACTTAAAGTTACTAGGAAAATCTTCATAGGCGTATTGGTATTCAATGAAAAAGCTGTCATCAATAGAGATGTGAACTGTCTTTAAGCTCACCTCATACCTTTAGTATTGTGCAAAAGACTTTTCAAAGAATGCCATTTTCTAGCAAATAAGTGTCAGATTGTGTCAGATAGAGAAAAAAGAGACTGTGTACTAGCAAAAATCCATAAAAAGATACAGGTAAAACAGATAGGCAAAAACAAAAGTCCTGTTAAGTTTTACCTTAACAGGACACAACTACTTTAAAACTCAATTCTTTAAAAATCGATTTGTAAACTAAATTCTAGTTTTAGCATACATAGCAGCACCGATGATGCCTGCTAAATTTAAGGTCTTAGCTGGAACTACCTTGGTATTTAAGGTTAACTTTGAAGCATATTTATCAAACTTCTTAGAAACACCACCACCTAAAACGATGAAATCAGGCTGAGTTAAGAATGAAATGTACTCTAGGTACTTGTTCAATCTCTCACCCCATTCTTTAAACCCAAGATCTTCTTTTTCACGTACAGAGTCAGCACAATAGTGCTCAGCAATATCACCTTTAAATTTGATGTGGCCAAATTCAGTATTAGGGTACATCTGACCATTGATAAAGAGGGCAGAACCAATACCAGTACCAATGGTTAAGAATAGTACTGGTCCTTTGTAATCTTTTACAGCACCAAAGGTAAGCTCAGCTAAACCTGCTACATCAGCATCGTTTGCTACATAAACCTGTTGACCTACGACAGAGGAAAACAGCTCTTCAACTTTTACATTGATCCATGATTTATCAATGTTAGCTGCTGTAAGTACAGTGCCATCAATAACACGAGCAGGGAAACCGCATCCGATTGGACCTTTAAAGCCAATTTGATCTACTAACTGCTTTAAAGTTTGAGCTACAGCTTCTGGAGTTGCTGGCTGTGGGGTAGGAATTCTAATTCTTTCAGTTTTTAATTCACCGGTCTCTGTATCAACAACAGCTCCTTTAATACCACTACCGCCAATATCAACACCAAGGATGTCCATAGTAACCACCTATTTTTAGTTTGTTATAAGTTTAATTTGCTATAAGTTTGATTGCTTATAAATGCATTGTTTTGATTGTGTAAATTTTATGTTTTGAGTATAGGCAAAAGTTTTAAGTCTTATCTACCTAATTTTTGTTAAATTTTGAAAAATATAGGTTATGGCACAAAATAAGAGCGATTTTTTACTTTTTGTACCGAAATTTTGCTTAGGTCAAATATACTGTTAACAAGAATTAGAGCTAGGTTATACAGTTGAAGTTAACTGTAAGCAAAAGGTGAAAATAATCATAATTGTGATGATGAATTTAAGTGAATTAAAATATATTTAAATTCATTTAAATGTATTAAAAATCAATTTTAATTTATAAAAATATATAAGAATATATTTTTATATACCAAAATTGACAGTTAAGGTTAAATTAAAACTGGTAATAAATTACAAATTATTGCAAGTTTAAATTTAAAAGCAGTAATCTCTTAAATTC
>JBNMJE010000091.1:0-8280 GCA_050873645.1 Succinivibrio sp.
TCTAGTAGAATCCATGTCAAAAAACTGATCCCTACATCTCAACTTTATTCTTTTATTTCAAATAATTACACCTCATATTTTTACTTTTAAAGATCAATCAAAACTTACTATTTTTGAGCTCTTCTGATCTGATATATGAGATAAACTTCAACAAGGCAATGACAATTCTGCGAGCTCATGTGATATTGATAGTATTGATATTGCAAATATTGATCTTGCAAAAGAAGTTGGCGTTTCTTCAATGTATTTGCAAAAAGCGTTTCCTTTAATGACAGGATATACAATTGCTGAATATATAAGAAACAGAAAACTCTATCTTGCAGCTCTTGATATTATCTCAAATCGCATGAAGGTCATTGATGTAGCATATAAATACGGTTACACCACGCCTGAGAGTTTTACCAAAGCATTTATTCGCTTTCATGAGATATCTCCTCTAAAACTTAAAGCTGATCCTTCAAAGCTAAAAGTCTTTCTGCCAATGCATGTAAAAATTGATATCAGAGGTGGTGACAATATGGATTACACAATTGTAAAAGAACATGAGCTAAAGCTCATTGGCTATTGCTATAACGTATCTTATGACGAAGCTTATAAGTTAATTCCTAAGTTATGGGATGAATACGATCAAAAGTATCTAAATCCACTTTTACTGCACAAGAGTAAAGCGCCTTCTACTCTTGAAGATAAAGCAGTTGTAGACAACAGAATTGGTGAATTTGGCATCTGCTTTGATGATAATGGAGATAACAAGACCTTTACCTACATGATAGGCGGCATCTACAAAGGAGGAGATGTACCTTCTAGCATGCAGATAATGACAATTGAGCCTTTAACTTATGCAAAGTTTGTCATTATTGGACCTATGCCAGGCGCTCTTCAGGCAACAAACAAAAAGATCTTTAATGAATGGCTTCCTGGTAACGAGAAATATGAATTATCAAAAGGCATTTCTATTGAATGGTACAGCTGTGGAGACATTCAAAACACAGATTACAGATCAGAGATTTGGGTGCCTGTAAAAGAAATAAATCAGTAACCTTCTAATTTCACTTTTGCCTGTTAATAAAATAACAGGCAATCTTTTCAAAAAAATTCTTTAAAATTTCCTAAAGTTCAGATCTATACTTACCGTTATCTAAGATAACCTAGTGGAGTATCTTATGTCTTTAGTTAACACAACCTATAGCTTTGTTGAAGGGTCTGAAGTTCAATCATTTCAGAACCACAATATTGCTGTATCTGCAGTTGGCAACAGACAGGATGACGAAAAGAAGCAGAATACTCTACAAGATGACTGCGTTACCCTCTCTCAAGGTGCACAGTCTTATAATAAAGATACTTACTCACACAATCGTAGCAAAGCATTAAAAGCTTACTTGTCTAATTCATTTGCCCAATCTTATAAAAGTCAAAATCAATCTCTGTCAGATACTGTATCCTCAATAAGAGAGTCTCTAGGTGAAAAAGATCCTCTTGTAAATGACGATACCCAGAATGATAACAGTGATGAAAATGCTTTATCTTTAACAGGATCTGATGAAAATACAGATGCTGTTGATAATACTGACGTTCAGGACAAGAGCATTGTAAAGAAGTCGTCAGCAGACAAAGCTAAAGAGAAAGAGCAAAAAGAAGCTGCGCAAAACCACAATGGCAAAAAGCAGAATGGAGAGTATTTAACTGATGATGAGCAATCCGAGGTTGAGCAACTAAAAGCACGTGATACCGAGGTTAGAACTCATGAGCAAGCTCATCAGTCGGCAGGTGGGTCGTACGCAGGATCTCCACAGTATGAATATAAAACAGGACCAGATGGTAATAAGTACATAACCGACGGTCATGTAAATATTGATATTGGTAAAGAATCAACTCCTGAAAAGACCATCGAAAAGATGCGTACTGTGATCAGTGCTGCTCATGCGCCAGCAGAACCATCAGGTCAGGATCTGAAAGTTGCAGCTGAAGCTCAGCAAAAGATGTCTGAGGCTCAGCAGGAGCTCTCTGAGGAAAACACCAAAGAGAACAATCAAAAGTTAAATAAGCACGAGTCATCTGCTGCATCTGACAAAAACATTACAAACTCAAATAATGCCACATCACAGGACACAAAAACTGTCTCTGAGAGTGCCTAATAACCTTCCATAAACACACATTTTCACCATTAAAGAGCATATTCAGTTTAACTCCAATTTAGTTGTATAATTACAGTGCATAATTTCTACTATTTTTGGAGTACTTATGGATCCAGTATCAGTTGGAGTTTTATCCATTCTCCCTCCTGTAATTGCCGTTGTATTAGCGTTAATTACTAAGGAAGTATTTTCATCACTAATCGTGGGTATCTTATCAGGAACCCTGATTTATACTTTAAAAACTGATGGTAATATCATTCTAGGACCAGTTGAAAGTGCCTTATCAGTTATGGGCAATAAGTTCGATCTGAACATCGTGCTCTTCTGTTCACTTTTAGGCGCTCTAGTTTATGTTATCTATATGGCCGGAGCTTCTAAAGCTTATGGAAATTGGGCTACTGCTAAAATCAAAGGCAGACGTTCAGCTCTTCTATCTACATCAGCTTTAGGTGCTTTTATCTTTATCGACGATTACTTTAACTGCTTAACCGTAGGTACAGTGATGAGACCTATTACTGACAAGTATAAGATCTCACGAGAAAAGTTAGCCTATATTATCGATTCTACTGCAGCTCCAATCTGCATTATCGCACCTGTTTCATCATGGGCTGCAGCTGTAGGTTCAAACTTAAAAGCAACCAATGCTTTTGATTCTGATATTGCAGCATTCTGTGCAACTATTCCATGGAACTTCTATGCCTTACTGTGCATTCTGTTAGTAGTTTTAGTTTGTTGCTTTAATGTTGACTTCGGCCCTATGTATAAAGCAGAAAAAGAAGCTTATGAGTCAACTAAGGCTGTCAAAGCAGATGATATTAACGAGACTGATGACAGCATCGAAGTAAAAGGCAACGGTACTGTTTTAGACATGGTAGTACCTATCATCTCTTTAATTATCTTTGCTGTTCTTGCAATGCTGTATTTGGGCGGTTACTGGGGTGAGGATGTAAAGTATCACACACTAGGTGCTGCTTTTGGTAACACTGATTCATCACAGGCTTTAGTATTAAGCTCATTTGGTGCATTAGTTGTTGCTTTCTTAATGATGGTTCCAAGAAAACTCCTGTCATTAAAAGAGTATATGGATGGTGTCCTGCGTGGTGTTCAGGCTATGATCCCTGCTAACATGATCTTAACCTTTGCCTGGACCATTTCAGGTGTTACCCGTGATCTTTTACAGGCACCAGAGTTCATCTCATCTATCGTTCAGAATGATATCGGCTTTGTAGGTGTAGTGCTACCTGCTGTGATCTTTGTGATTGCAGGTTTCTTATCCTTCTCAACCGGTACTGCTTGGGGTACTTTTGGTATCTTAATTCCTATTGTGGTGATCGTAGCTCAGGCTGTTGATCCAAACTCAATGGAATTAACCATCATTGCCCTGTCTGCAACTTTAGCAGGCTCTGTATTTGGTGATCACTGTTCACCTATTTCGGATACTACTGTTTTATCATCAGCAGGTTCTGGATGTGTTCATATTGAGCACGTTTACACTCAGTTGCCTTACTCTTTAACTGTAGCTGTAAGTGCTTTAATTGGTTATGCAATTGCAGGTGTAACCAGGAGCTTACCATTAAGTTTGGGTGCTGCTGTAATTATCATGGTAGTGTTAATTGCCTTTATGCACAAAAGACAGTTAAAACTAGCTAAAGCTCAAGCTTAATCTCTTTACCATGCTCTAGTTATCAGACGCAAGAGACAATTAAGGCTCTACATTTTGGTGTAGAGCCTTTTTAATGTGTGTTACTTATACAGACTTTTGAGTACTAGTCTTTTTTAGTACGCTCATCGATGATACGCTTTGACTTGTGCTCTGAACGGGTATTCAGGCCACCATCCTTATGAACTACTACAGTGTATGGTTTAACACCAATACGAGCCTTTAAGGACTTGCTTACAATCTCAGCTACTTCCTCGTCTGAATCCTTGTTATCAAACTTCTTCTCAACTTCAACTGAGTACTTGCAGGTAAAGTCTTTCTCAAAGATTCTGATTAAGTATTCACCGGTGATACCAGAAATTGAACGAATACCAGCCTCAACGTCGCTTGGGAATACGTTAACTGCAGATACGATGAACATATCATCCTTTCTACCTAAAACGTGGATACGACCGTGGGTACGACCGCACTTGCACTTAGTGTTATCAATCCAACCGATATCACCAGTACGGAAACGGATCAATGGACGAGCATGCTTTCTTAAGGTAGTAAATACGAACTCACCCTTTTCACCAGGAGGTAAAACCTTACCAGTATTAGGATCAACAGTCTCAACTAAGATATGGTTTTCAGCGATATGAAGACCATCTTTGTACTCACACATTGCAGCACAAGCACCAAAGATATCAGACAGACCGTAGAAGTCATAAACCTGTGCGCCCCATAAGTCTTCAATTGCCTTACGTGTTGCATCGATAGAACCGCCTAACTCACCTGCTACGATGATAGTCTTAATGTTTAAATCCTTCTTAGGATCAATACCGCTCTTTAGAGCCTTCTCACCTAACTGCCATGCGTATGATGGAGATGTCCAAATTACGGTTGGCTGATAGGTCTTTAGAACCCATAATAAACGCTCTGATGGTAAGGTACCGCCCCAAATACATAGAGCACCGGTTCTCTGAGCACCGATTACGTCAGGACCACCTACGTATAGAGAGAAGTTTAAAGCATGAACGTAACGGTCATTTGGTCTTACACCAACCTGCCAGAACCAGCGAGCCTCTGTATCCTGGAACTCATCGAAATCCTTCTGAGTAAATGGGCTGATGGTAGGAACACCAGTTGAACCTGATGAAGTTGAAATAAATACAACATCATCTTCAGGGACTGCACATAACTCACCTAAGAATGAACCTACGCCCTGAGTATCACGCTGAGTCTTCTTATTGATGAATGGGAACTTCTCAATATCTTTTAAAGTTTTGATATCTGATGGCTTTACGCCTGCCTCATCAAATGATCTCTTGTAATAAGGAGAATTCTCGTACGCAAACTTTACGATCTCCTGAAGATCTTTTAACTGATTTGCTTCTAAGACTTCACGAGGAGCTGTTTCTAATGCCTCATCCCAGAATTTTGATTTATTGATAGCCATGTAAACCTCTAATTAAAATGCTTGTTAATAAAATTCCATTTAGCGTCACGACCTGCGATGATAGCTTTAATATCGTCATCATCTAAGTGCTTAAAACGGCCCTGACGTTTGATGTAGCTTGCTACATCAGTAAACTCTTTTGGTTTGCGGTTAATATGGAACTCACCGTTTTCAAATTCAGCTAAGTACCATAAACCACAATCGACAACCTCTTTTGCAACCTCGATACAATCCTCTGTTTTGATCCCCCATCCAGTTGGACATGGAGCGATAACATGGATGTACTTGGTACCTCTAATGGAGGCTGCCTTTTCAACTTTTTTCATAAAGTCTGGAAGGTAACCTACACTTGCGGTAGCTGCATAAGAGATCCCGTGAGCTGCAACAATTTCAAACATGTTTTTCTTGTTTGAAAGATTTCCATGCAGATTTTTTCCTGCAGGAGTAGTGGTTGTTCTAGCTCCAAACGGTGTCAGCGAACTTTTCTGAATACCTGTGTTCATGTATGCTTCGTTGTCATAGCAGATGTATAAAACATCATCATTTCTGTCTATGGCACCTGAAAGCGCCTGAATACCAATATCAGCGGTACCGCCGTCACCTGCAAAACCTACTACATTAAAATCAGTTTTGCCTAAAGCCTTTAAGCCAGCCTGAATACCTGTCATCATGGATGCAGTACCGGCAAAGGTTGAAATTATTGCGTTGTTTGCAAAGCACAGCTGTGGAAAATTAAAGCCTACAGCTGACATACAGCCTGCTGGTATTACCGCAACTGATCTTTTGCCTAAAACCTTTAAAGCAATTCGAACTGCAAGAGATCCACCGCAACCTGCGCAGGCTTTGTGTCCGTAGAAGAACTCATCATCTGTTAGTGTTTTTACGTTAACTGCCATGACTATTCCTCCTTCAGACCTACAAATACAATTTCGTGATTTAATGACTGAAGTCTTGTAAAGATGTCTTCAATCTGGTGTTTTTCGATATTTCTGCCACCTAAACCTGCAATATAATTTGATGAAACCACATCAAGTTTTGCTTTATGCAGTGCTGAATTTACGTTGGTATACACAGTGCCTTCATTACCAAAGGAAATATCCTTTTCTAAAACACCAATGGCTTTAACGTTTTTAAGAGCTTCTACAATTTCCTCATTAGGGAATGGTCTTAGATAGCGAATTCTTAATAAGCCTACCTTTTGACCTTTGTCTCTTAAATCATCAACAACTTCTTTTACTAAGCCAGCGATAGTACCTAAGGTTACAATCACAAAATCAGCATCATCAGTCTTATAAGTTTCAATTAAGCCTGAGTACTTACGGTTAAAGATCTTAAAGAACTTATCCTCACACTCTTTAATAACCTTACGAGCATTTAAAATTCCCAAATGCTCTTTGTACTTAAACTCAGTATTAGTATCAGGACCTGCTGAGAAACCTAAGTTTTTAGGATCTTCAAAAGAGATCTTGTTATCAGTCTCATATGGAGGTAAAAACTCATCAGCTGTTTTAGCCTCTGGTACCTCTACAACCTCATAAGTATGAGTTAGAGTAAAGCCATCTAAATTAGCCATAAATGGAGTTGCTACATCTTTGTGTTCTGCTATGTAAAAACTCATTAAAGCTAAATCTAAAGCCTCTTGAGCATCCTCTGCATAAGCTTGGATCCAGCCATGATCTAGTAAAGATAATGAATCTCTCTGATCACCATAGATATTCCAAGGTAATGCTGTTGATCGGTTAGCGTTCATCATTACGATTGGAAAGCGTCCACCTGAGGCGTAAGTCAAACACTCAGCCATATATAAAAGACCTTGTGATGAGGTAGCTGTAAAGGTTCTAGCACCAACAGCTGATGCACCAATGGCAGCAGACAGAGCTGAATGCTCAGACTCTACATGAATGAACTCTGACTTTAGCTCACCAGACTCAACTAACTCTGATAACTTTTCTACTACAGTTGTCTGTGGTGTAATTGGGTATGCTGAAATCACATGAGGTTTAGCAAGACATACACCTAACGCAAATGCTTCATTGCCTGATAAAAATTTCTTAGTCATTATTTTTCAGACTCCATTGTAATTGCGCCGTGTTTACAGATCTTTTGGCAGATGCCACAACCTTTACAAAAGTCATAATCGATTTCTACTTTGTCACCGTGTTTTGAAATTACGCCATCTGGGCAATACAGGTAGCAAAGGAAGCAGCCATTGCACTTTTCTTTGTCGCATACTGGCTTTTCATTTCTCCAGCCTGAGTTTTTAGTAACTAAGCCTGGCTTATAGCTTGGAGCAAATGGAATGTTTGAAGTTGTAAACTTAATGTTCTCTTTTAATTCAACTTTCATGACTACCTCCTAAGCCTTTACAGCATCAAATGCTGCTTTAACTACTTCAATATTTCTTTGTTGAAGTTTTGGAGGCATATTCTGCTCAATGGCAAACTTAAGATCATCTACTGTGACCTCATCAAAGACAGCAGCAATTGCGCCTAGAATTACAGTATTGGTAATAGGTAAGTGCAGGATCTTTTCGGCTATAGACACACCATCGATGGTGATAATTTTTGAATTTGTGAATATCTTCTTGGTGCAAAGAATGATTTTGCCATTCTCTTTTAATTCAGAAAAAGCATCTTCATTAAATAAGGTATCATCAAGATATACAGCAAAGTCGGCTTTCTCAATCTCAGCTCTGTTACCAACCTTTTTAGTATCAAGTTTGGTGAAAGCTCTAATTGGTGCTCCTCTGCGCTCTGGACCAAAAGATGGGAATGCAAGCGCATAATTGCCATCTTTCTTTAAAGAGTAGGCAGCGCCTAAAAGACGGGCTGCTGTAAATGCGCCTTGACCGCCTCGACCATGCCATAGAAACTCGTACATTATTCTTACCTTTTTGTATGTGATCTATTCTTAAAATTTAGAATTTTGTTATTAAATTTGGTGAATAAAGTATCCCAAATTTTCCATAATATTGTCTAATACTAATTACAAATAGTCAGTTATAGCTATTTTGTATAACAAATTGTCAATTCTTAAGAAAAATAGAA
>JBNMJE010000092.1:0-8264 GCA_050873645.1 Succinivibrio sp.
CTTTAAAGTATGGGTCAACACCATAGCCAAATAATGTAGCAATGGTATCTAAGGTAAGAGATTTACCAAAACGACGAGGACGGGAGATAAAGATTCTTTTAAGCTTGATTAAACTTGGTAAATATTGAGTTTTATCAATATAGATAGAGTTATCTAAAGTAAAATCCTTAAACGAATCTGCTGAACTGATATCTTTCATTATTATTCTCCGAACACCCCTTGATTGATTATACAGATAAAACAGGAAAAATAACCACAGGAAAGAGTTTGACAGACAAAATCAGTTCTTAAATAAAGCTATAGTCCTAAACTCTCTACTATATGTTACTAACAGCTCTTGACCTAATAGCGTCTAGTAAGATGCTTATAAAGGTAGTGAGCTAAAGGTTTGGCACTAGTCTTGGTAATAGCAAAACCAGCCTTTTGTGCTGTTCTCAATGCTTTGATATTATCAAAGGCTGCTAGTGTTGAAATACCATCTAAATAGCCTTCGTCATAGCATTTTGAAGAGTATTGTCTTAGCTTTACACCAATACCTTTATCCTGATACTTGTATTCAACACCCACATAGAGTTCATGAATGACTTTTTGATTGGCTTCTACAGGCTGGAAGAAGAATAGATCATAAGCAATAACTTTGTCATTCTTATCGACAACTACGCTTATAAGCTCTTTTGATCTAAAGCGGTATAACCATACTAACCATGGATAAAGTGGTTGTCTGAAGAGTTCTAGATGCAGGATCTCAATCTGCTTTAGATACTTAACTTCACCTCGTTTAAAGGTTAGAGTCTCCCCTTCCCCAATCTCTACCTGTTCTGTAAGATCACGACGAATTTTGTAAGATCTTTTCATGTTGTATCTGATGTTTTTCAGATGTACTGCTTTTTCAGCTAATTCATGAAGAAGTTGCATATTTATCTCCTAAAAATCCGCACTGTTCTAGAGCAAAAAGACCATTTTAGTTATCTCTTGCATTCTCTAATGCTTATTATTAAATTATAGTAATTAAGTAAGTATTTAACAAATAAGCTAGGAATTTATCAAACTGGCATAACATATTGAGGAAATTATGAATTTTGTAAAAAGCGCCATTCTAAGTGTTGCAGTACTTTCAGCTACTAACGCTTTTGCTGATGATGAGGTATTAAGAGTTGCAACTGAGCCTTCATTTGCTCCATTTGAGTTTATGGATCAGAAGACCTCAGAACTAATTGGTTTCGATGTTGATATCATCAATGCAGTAGCTGAAGTTGAAGGTTACAAAACCAACATTTCAAGTATGCCTTTTGATGGACAGATCCCTGCTGTTGTAACCAATCAGATTGATGTTGCAATCTCAGGCTTTACCATCACTGATGAGCGCAAAAAGATTGTTAATTTCTCAGAGCCATACTATGACGCAGGTTTAGGTGCTTTAGTTCGTGTTGAAAAGAAAGACGAAATTAAGAAATTATCAGACTTAAAAGGCAGAAGCATCTGTGCTCAGATCGGTACTTCAGGTGCCATGTTTGCTCAGAAGATTGAAGGCGCTAACGTAACACAGTTTAATACAGCATCTGAAGCTTTCATGGAGCTTAACAAGGGTTCATGTGATGCAACAGTAAACGACAAGCCCGTATTAGAGTACTACTTAGCTACCTCAAAGAATGACAAACTCTTTATGATCAACGATAAGTTCACTCAAGAGCAGTACGGTATCGTTACTTCAAAGAACAACAAAGAGTTATCAGATAAGATTGAAGATGGCTTAAAGAAGATCAAAGCTAACGGTACTTATGACAAGATCTATGAGAAGTGGTTTGGTAAAAGAGAAGAAACCAAATAATCTCTAGCTCTTTTAGGATCCTATTAAAAGGTCAGCTTACGCTGACCTTTTTAGTCTTAAAGGAGAAAAGGCTTACGCCTTTTCAAAGAAACTGCGCATTTGAGCAATTGGCTCTTTACCGCGAGACTCTAAGAAATCTAAAACCTTTAAAGGTGAGGTGTTAATAATCTGATCCTCGCCAATTTCTGCGTCTCTTAAAATCTCCATCACGCTCTCAAAATTACCTAAATAATAGCAAATGTGAGAATCTGTACCTAAAGATACGGTGTTACCTATCTTTTTAGCAAGATGAGCAATCTTTACACAATTCTCATGTGAGCCCATTCTAGTATTGATATCAGATGAGGAGTTAATTTCAATTGCTACATTGTACTTTTTAGCAGCCTCAAGCAAAGCTTCATAATCACAAGGATATGCTACATTGCCAGGATGTGAAATCACATCCACAAGACCTTTTTCCATGATGCTAATGTAGTTCTTTAAATGCTCCTCAGGATTTGTAGGAGGATTGTTTGGATGAAATCCAGCTAGCACAATATCAAGTCTCTTTCGATAATAGTCACTAATATCAATCGTGCCGTCAGGCATGATATTAGCTTCAATACCACGTAAAACAGCAATACCTTCACAAATTCTTGGGACAACTTTTAGATTACCAAAATGCCAGACATGTGGTGCATCTTCTAGTGAAGGACCATGATCGGTTGTTGCAAACATCTTAATGCCACACTTTTGTGCCTGATGGACATATTCAACAATAGTTGAATATGCATGATAACTTGCAACTGTATGTGTATGTA
Source organism: Succinivibrio sp. (assembly GCA_050873645.1). Taxonomy (GTDB): domain Bacteria; phylum Pseudomonadota; class Gammaproteobacteria; order Enterobacterales; family Succinivibrionaceae; genus Succinivibrio. Next base: position 2,629 of record JBNMJE010000092.1, read on the forward strand.
AATCAACTGGAAATTGCATGTTGACTCCCAAAATTTCTTACCTAATCAATAACTGGTACCCAGTGTTCAGTCTTATAAGCATCAAAGCACAGCTTAATCTGCTCAATAGTTGTGGTACCTACTCTTAAATCCTCTACTGGGATTTCATCAAATGAAAAGAAACGTCTTTCTAAGGTCTCAGAGTTTTTACTAAACTGCCCATCACCTTCTTTACAGATAGTAAAGGCAGCTAAGATATGGAAAGGCTGTGAGCTCTTGTTCCATTTACTCTTATCGAGCATAGCTACAAACTTGTATGGTGAGACTACCATACCAGCTTCTTCACGAACCTCTTTAATGGTATTAGAAAAGATAGACTCACTCTCATCACACCAGCCACCTGGCATTGACCATTTTGAGTTTTTAGCTTCTTTTACTAACAGGATTTGACCTTTAGTATTAAAGACAGCAGCACGTGTATCAATCTTTGGAGTGATATAGCCTTTGTCCATACAGATAGCAGCTTTGACCTTTTCAAGTGGTTCTTCAGTCATAGTAGCTACCATGGAGGCTGCAATTTCTCGTAATCTTTCAAAACGCTCAATATCAAAGACATTCTGACAGTAGGTAAGTCCAATCTGACCTATTGCTTGGATTTCTTTTGCCCACTTGTAAAACTGATAATTTAAATTGTCATAAGTAAAGATAGCACCTACGATATCCCATGGATTTAAAAAGTAGTGAGCTACTTTTACAGAGCGCTCTAATCTTGTGCCCCATACAGCTAGACCAAAATCCACACCAGCTGCCTTTGCACAGCTAATATCACTTTGAGTGTCACCAATGAACAGGATCTCATCACGCTTGGCACCTGTCATCTCCATATATTTTAAGATTGAGTCAGGAGCTGGCTTTGGGTGCTCGACATCGGAGGCACAAATAGAGATCTCAAAATAAGGGGTGAGCTCAACTGGAATAGGAGAAGCAAACAAGTTCTCACGACCTGCGATGATCTTAGCGCGTGAGGTAATAATACCAAGCTTTAAACCTTTTTCTTTTAAATGCTTGATAACGCCCATCACTCCATCAAAAGGTTTAATGGTATCAGCATATTTAGTGACATTATCAGCCCACTCAGCTGACAACTTATCAAAGTCATCCTCAGAGTATTTTAGCTCTTTATTGGTATCTTTAGCAGATGATCCCATAAAGCGAGTTAAAGAGTCATAGGTCTCTTTGGTATTAGGATCAATTCTTTTGACGACATCATACAATGCCATGGTATAGGCATATTCAGTGTTGTAGATAGTGCCATCAAGATCAAATAGGATATGAGAATATTTCTTTAACATGACAATTCTCCTGATAAGCAATTTACAGCAATTACGGTTACGACATTTAAATTGACTGTAAATTTGATCTCTAGATTATAGAGTTTAGCACTGTAAATCTTTGAGTCATGCTCATCGTCTTTGTAAGCAGGTCGTGGATCCTGAGATAAGGTTTGAGTAATAGCTTCAAGTCTTTTTGGACCTACAAAATTTTCTATATAGTCGTTTAAATTGTCTTGATAGACAACCTCTAAAACTTTAGGCTTTTCATTTGCAAAGCCTCCTTTTGCATCAGGTACAGCATCTACAAAAGGAATATAAGGCTTGATGTCGATTACTGGGGTGCCGTCTACTAAATCAGCACCTTTAACCTCAAGTTTTACCTTACCGTTTTCTCTTATCACACGATTGAGTTTTACGATGGATAGACCTAAACGGTTAGGTCTAAAAGGTGATCTGGTGGCAAAGACACCAACCGAGGTATTACCACCTAATCTTGGAGGTCTTACCTTAGGTCTGAATGAAGTGTACTCCACTCTATCAAATAAAAAGATCACATGAATATGAGAGAAACCATCTATGCCGATAAAAGACAGTTCATCATTATATGGAGGATAAAACTCAATTACCGAGAGAGCATCAGGTGCAAGACCAGGCTGTCTTGGAACAGCAAACTTCTCGGCATAGGGTGAATGTATAAAACCAATTGGTTCTATATTGAAACTATTCTGACTTGGTATGCTTTGAGTCATCAACTACAAGTGCATCGGCATAACAGGTAACAGATACCAGACAAGCAGGAGTATTAGTCAGGCGAACACATTTGCCAAACTTAATAGCATTTGCGCCTAAATCAGCTGCCTTGATTCTAGCTTTAGTTCTTGCATCAGTTTCAGTTGCAATCGCATCAGTATCTTTAATCTGGCAAGACACGCCTTCAACTAGACCTAATGAGCGGTTTGGCACTTTCTCAAGATCTTCTTCTGACACTTCTGAAGCATATGAAGGCTTGAAGTACTCTTTGAAATTGCTTGGATCTACATTAGTCTTGAACTCAAAGTTTGAGCATGAACTTAAAACTAACACAGAAGACACAAGCAAAGCTTTTGTCAGTAAATTAGAATACATTTACATTCCTAGGAACATTAAAAGGCAGGTTGCCCTGCCTTATTAGTATTAAGCGCTAAAGTGTGCAATAGCGTTTTCGATTCTCTTTAAGGTACGCTCACGACCTACAAGCATCATGGTATCACCGATGCCTGGAGACATAGCGCTACCGGTTACAGCAATACGTAAAGGCTGACCTACTTTGCCCATGCCAATTTCACGTTTTGCAGCAACATCTTCTAATACTTTATCGATTGACTGAGCATCCCATGAAGGTAGAGCCTGTAATGATGCTAAAGCATCCTTTAGAACATCAACTGAACCTTCTTTAATCCACTTCTTAACACCAGCAGGATCATACTCAGTAATTTCCTGATAGTAGCAAGCAGCCTTCTGAGCCATCTCTTTTAGAGTATGGGTTCTTTCGCAGTAGTTGCGAACGATTTCCTCAGGAGCAGGACCCTTTGATAAATCAGTAATACCGATTCTGTTTAAGTGCCATACTAACTCTTTAGCAACTTCTGATGCTGGAAGAGTCTTCATGTAATGAGCATTTAACCAGTCTAACTTCTTAGTATTAAAGCCAGAAGCACTCTTGGTGATTGCGTCTAGGGTGAATAGAGAAATCATTTCCTCGCGTGAGAAGATTTCCTGATCACCGTGTGACCAACCTAAACGAACTAAGTAGTTAACTAAAGCTTCTGGTAAGTAACCATCCTCACGATACTGCATTACAGATACAGCACCATGACGCTTTGATAACTTAGTACCGTCATCACCTAAGATCATAGCTAAGTGGCAGAATACAGGAACTGGAGCACCTAAAGCTTTGTACAGGTTAATCTGACGAGGGGTGTTGTTAACATGATCATCACCACGGATTACGTGGGTAATACCCATATCCCAGTCATCTACTACTACGCAGAAGTTGTAGGTTGGGGTACCATCTGAACGCTGAATGATGAAATCATCTAACTCTGAATTCTTAAACTCAATATGGCCTTTTACCATATCGTCAAAAGCTACAACACCGTCATCAGGATTTCTAAAACGGATTACGTATGGCTCATCTGGAGCATGCTCTGAATGATCATCTCTGCAGTGACCATCATAGCGAGGCTTTAAGCCGTTCTTCATCTGCTCTTCACGCATTTTCTCTAAGCGCTCTTTTGAGCAGTAGCACTTGTAAGCTTTGCCTTCTTTTAATAACTGTTCAATAACTTCATGGTAGCGGTCAAAACGCTTGGTCTGATAGTAAGGACCTTCATCCCATTTCAGATCGATCCACTTCATTGACTCAATAATAGCGTCAATAGCTTCCTGTGTTGAACGTTCTCTATCTGTATCTTCAATACGTAATACAAACTGTCCATTGCAGTGTCTTGCATATAGCCATGAGAATAAGGCTGTTCTAGCACCACCTACGTGTAAGAAACCGGTAGGAGATGGAGCAAATCTTGTTTTAACGGTCATGATTATTTCCCATTTAAAAAATTTGCCATATTTTACCACGACTAAGACTGTCGCGCTCATTAAAAATAAATGTGGGATTACTGCGAGGATAACTTAGATGGTAACAGCAAAGGTATCTGCAACGAATGTTGCAAATACCTTTTTATGCAATAAAGAAAAGCCTTACAATCGTCTGTAAAAGCGCATCTTTACACAGAGAGCTTTACTCAGAGAATAGACGATTTACCCAGATCTTTATTTAGCTGGAGTTTTTAACTTTGGAATTGAAAGATCAGGATGCTCACCTGACCAGGCTGTCTTTTCAGCTACAGCACGTAAAGCTGTAAGCTCATCTTCAGAGAGCTTAAAGTCAAAGATATCAGCATTCTGTCTAATTCTTTCGATGTTAGAGCTCTTAACTAAAGGTAGAACCTCATGATCTAGGCAGAATCTTAACAGAACCTGACCTGCACTTACCTGATGTTTGATTGCAATCTCTTTTACTACAGGTAAATCAATTAAAGCTCCACGTCCTAAAGGCATCCAAGCTTCAACTACAATACCATGACGATGACAGTAATCAACAGCACCTGTCTGCATGTAGCCAGGATGGAACTCAATTTGGTCAACACAAGGTTTAACCTCAGACTTTAAAGCATCAAAATGATGAGGCAAGAAGTTTGCTACACCAATAGATTTGGTCTTACCTTCTTCTTTTAACTCGATGAAAGTCTGCCATGCTTTTGCAAGTCTATCTTCCCAACCATCATCTTCTTCGGTTGCGCGTGGCCAGTGGATAAGAAGTAAATCAACATAATCCAATTGCAGTTTTTCAAGTGAACTTGCAACTGAAGCTCTAATCTTTTCAGGCTCTAAATCGTCTTTCCAAACCTTGGTGGTAACAAAGATCTTTTTTCTATCTATGCCTGATAACTTAATGGCTGTACCTAATGCTTCTTCTGTTCCATACAAAGAAGCTGTATCAAAATGTCTGTATCCTAATTCAATGGCATGAAGCAGTGTATCGATACCTGCCTGACCTTTATCAATCTTGTAGGTACCAAAACCTAAACAAGGGATCTTATTGCCATCTAATAATTTAAAGGTGCTATGTAGATCTTTTAGTGTCATTTATTACTCCAAAAGTTTTAATGCAGCTTTCATAAAGGGAAAGTACATAGTTGTGTTTTCACTTCTACATTTTTTTGTGTTTTATAAATCCGTGTTTTATAAATCTGTGTACATAAAAAAAGCTCTAAAAACAGAACCTGTACAAAACGTGCCTTAATAGCAAATTTTCATCATCTGTCTACAGATTGTGAGCCTTTTTACACAATTCGTAAGCGTTTGCTTGTAATTTTTGAAAATTTGTCACAAACAATTTTCAAAAGTTGCGAATAAACGCACATTTAATACCAAATCACATAATAACAAGTCACAGATTTTTTTTATTTTGGAATAAGTTCAGCTAAGTTCTGCTTAAAGAGGATTGAAGATCAAAAAATAGTATCCAAAACGCTAAAACACAATGATTTACTTGCATTAAATGCCACTAATCAAAATTCTCAAAATTTTTATCATGTATAATTGAAGAAGAATTAATGAATTGAGAATAAGACAATGACTACTAAACAATTCTTACCATTACCAACAGGTAAAGATAACTTTGCTGAATTGAAAGATAAAAATCGTTATTACGTCGATAAGACTCCATACTTAAAACAAGTATTCGCTGTTGACGATGCTGATGTCTTACTTTTCACAAGA
>JBNMJE010000093.1:0-8023 GCA_050873645.1 Succinivibrio sp.
AACAAGGTCTGTGAGGTGGATGCGGCACTTGCTGATGAAGACATCTTGGTAAATGCTGCTGAAAGGCCTACAATCTGATCATTGGTTAGTGAGGTGAATGATCTTACTGTAGTAGCAGAGTTCTGCATTACACTGATTAAAGATCCGGCATCAGCCTGTGCAGCCTTTGACACTGAGTTGATGGTATCAAAGAGCTGTGTTGTCTTATACATATCACCAGTTAACTGATCGTTAAACTGATTAAATGCGTTTGACACAGTGTCACTAGACAGATTTAAAGCATCTGATGCATTTGCTACAGCTACAGAGTAATCTTTAATCTGCTGTATATTCTTAGGATCTACAGTACCTGCTGTAATGCCAGATACCTGTATCTTCTGATACTCACCAACAGAAAGATCATCCTGCTTAGAAAGCTCCATGTTAATCTTCATGAGAGCTTCAGCTTTGTCAGTGTACAAAGCTAGATTTTTAGTTTGAGCATCAAAATCAATAGCATCGTTTAAAGGCTGTTGCACTGTCTTTAACATGGCATAGCCTTCTAGCATAGAGGTAGCACCTGACATTCTTAAATTCTTGCCAGACTGCATGATATCCTGACCGTGATTTACGGTCTTAGATGCTTTCTCTATAGCCTCAACGTTCTTTTTTAAGATTGAGTTCTGCTGTTCATACTTTTTAGAAAGCTCTTCTACAGACATGCCTGCAGTTTTATTTTGAGATTCTAAATCGCCTAACTCATTCTTAACTTTGTTAAGTTCATCTTTGTATTTGTCAGCTACTCTTTGTGCTTTATCAAAATTAGACTGCATTGAGGCTGTGACCTTGCTTGCAGTCGACATTTTGGTTTTAAGCTCTTCTACCTTCTTGGCATATTTGGCGTACTTGTCGGTTGCTTCAACAATTTCTTTACGCTTTGTGATTACAGCCTGTAGTTTTTCAATCTCACCTGCAGCAGTTTGAGTTTTAGTCCCCATTGTGCTCAGTTGAGTATTTACAAGCTTGATACTGTCATTAAAAGCTTTGCTGATTTTACCGGCAATGTTTAAAACAAGTTCGCGCTCAATAGCCATGGTTAGAACTTCCTTGGTTTATCACTTCCTGCTGTTTTTTTTGTTCAGCAACAACGTCTTTGATAAGTGACATCAAGTCACCTAATGGAAGCGATTCTAATTCAAGATATGAAGAATGTAGGTACTGTGACATTCTTATAACTCCTCGTCTTAAAGTATGAAGCTGTTCTTCAAGAGAGGAGGTGGTATCAATACCTACGCTAGCAAAAAAGATGAGATTTGAGCTATTACAGACACAACTTCTTTAGCAGGTAGATTTTCAAAAAATTCAATTGGTTGCTGTGAAGCTGATGCTGCAATAAAAATTGCAAAGTCAGGGTCGCCTGATACAGTTAGTAATAAATTACTTGCCTGTACACGCTCCTGAGGCTTTGCCTTACTGTTAACGTAAGATTTGTGATATTTTAAAAGCTCTTTACCATTGATATTTTCTAATGGAATATCTAGTTCATTGTAAGATTTGCCTTCAAACTCGTATGGTTTATCAAATGTTAGTTTCATTTTAAATCTCTTAAACAGCTATAATTAAAAGGTCGTCAAGCCGTAAAACAGCCTGACGAGTTACGACGACTACATGCCTATATCAGCGCGTACGCCTTCTAAGTAGTCCTTACCGTTGATCTTGCTTACAAAATTGAATTTATCAATTTCAATCTTGTCTACACCATTTAGGGTGTACTTTAAGTAAACAACCTCAAACTCTTCAGTCTCATCCATAGTAGCTGATGGTTCAAACTTGCCGATTTCAAAGCTCTTTGGAGTTGTTCTTAAAGAGACTCTTGCGGGAATAGTCTTGTATTCACCTGATGCAGAGTCGTAGTATTGAACAGAACCTCTAAAATCCATTTCATGAGTTTTCTGTTCGGCTAATTCCGCAGCCTGCTCAGTTGCAGCTCTCCAGTTAATTGTTACTGTAATTGAACCGGTATGACCTAATGTAGGTAAATCAACTTCACCTGCAACGCCTGAGCCTTTTACAGTATCTGACATATACTCTATTTTAGGTAGAGTTAAGTCAGTAGTACCGATCAACTGATTTGAACTGTTGTATGCTCTAAAGTTAACGAGTCTAATTGGCTCGCTTGTATTTACATCTACTGCCATAAATTAAACTCCTTAAGCAAATAGTGTCTGTAAGTATGAAGGATCGTACTCAAGTACGAAATCAATCTCACGGTTAGGTGAAGGAGGAGTGATATAGACGTGGAATACAGCCTTACCATCCATTAAATCAGTAGTTGGGTTCTCAGATTCTAAGAACTCTACACGACCACCTAAGATATAGCCCTTGCTTGTATAGCCGTTTAACAGGATATTGGCACTATCTAATACAGTATCAATCTGTCTGCGGTTTAATGGAAAGTCAATTCTCTGCCAGAATGTCTTTGCTAACTGAATTGAGATGAAGTTAAACATTCTGCGTACAGGAATAAACACATCCTTAACATCAGTATTGCCAGGATATGCACCTGTACGGTTACCCCAAGCAACCCAGCCTGAAAACATGTTGTTGGCAGTGACAATACCATTTCCGTTAAGGTATGAACCTCGAGAGTTATCAACAATAATCTCAGTACCGTCAGCTAAACATAAGCCAGTGCACTGGATATTCTTATTTGAAGGAGATACATATGGAATACCGCTATTATCATCATCAACTTCAGCTAAAAGAGCTGCAAACTGAGATGAGAAGTTGTAGATTGTGCCAGACATATTCAAACAAGGCCATAATACAACCTCATTTGTAGAAGTCAGATTATTGTTGTTTTTATATGTTGGTACATCAGTATAGTTCTTTACAGTAGAAGGAACATCGATTAAGGCAATTGCTTTAAAGATGTCATTAAATCCATCTGCCTTTGCTGACATAACCGCAGCAACTCCCGCATCTCCTGAGTAACGAGGACAAGCGATAATTGAAGGGGCAACTCTAAACTTAGGGAATACATCTTCAACAAGTTCTAAGCCTGACTTTACACCATCAGCATTTACACCGCCGATAATATCATCTGATGTTACCTTGGTAGGATCTAACACTTCAGCTGCTACAACAATATCAGCATCAGTTGCTAACTTAAAATCAGTTGTAGAAGCATCAGTTAATGAAGTAACAACGACATAACCATCATCATCGAACTCGGTTACATAGTCAGTACCTAATACATAAGGTTCTGATCCTGCATCCTTACGCAATACCAATGAAGATAACAGAATACCAACTTCTTTGATGGTAGCTGAACCTGTCTTCTTATCAACAGTTAAAGAAGTAGTCTTGGCTGTTTCTTTGTGCTTCTTAGGATCTAAGACGTTAACAAAAACAACAGGAGATACATTGTATAGCTTGAAGAATGAATACATCGCCTCTGATAAGGTGAAATCATAGTTCTTAAAGCCAGTATCTTTTAAAGTTGCTTTTTGGAATCCAAAGGCTTTAACAGCTTCTGCATAAGAGTAGCAGAGAACAGGTTTATTAACGTTAGTCTCGTCTACCTGATTGATTGGAGCTGTACCAATCACAATAGTAATTGCAGAGTCAACCTCTGCTGCAGGAAGTAATGAAGTAGCTACTTCACTTGTCCTGACACCATGTACATATGCCATGTGTTAACCTCATTTAATTTGAGAAAGAAAAGTATTAACTACGGCATCAGGGATAGTTTTGATGTCGTTTACAGGGAAGATCATTGAAGCTAAAGTTGGAGCTTTAGCCATTAACTCTTTTACAAATACAGGATAGTCAGGTCCTGAGTACACCTGACCATATCTCAGACCTACTTTACTTACATTAGGTCCTGTATAAATTCTTGGGAATTTAAGCTGTGCTTTTTTTACAGGTTCAGTCTGGGCACTGACCTGAGTAGAGGTATCAACAGCATCACTTTGCTGTTTGACTAGCTTACTCATCTTGTTTCTCCTTGAAATATTCATCTTTAATAGGAAGATTGTTTGAAGGTGTGTGATATTTCCAATTAGTAGTGATCATTGCCTGCCACATTTTTGGGGCACCTGCTTGGGCAGATGCATCTGGAAAGATCCACTTAACATCGGATTCAGGAATGTAACGCTTATCTAAACTGCTTTCGATTTCAGATAGAGCTATCAGAAGGCGCTGAACAATGTTTAGAACCTCGGCATAACCTTCATTACCGTCATGCCAAGATCCGCAATATATGTTTACAGTGGCATGCGCAAACTCTCTGTCTACTGTTCCTGCAGAAGGAACAACCAAAACAAAAGGATAATCATCGTTTTCACTCTGCCTTTTAGGTGGAAGACAGCCTTTAAAAATGGAAATGCGCTTGTAAGAAGCCTCGCTTTTATCTGTTTTCTCAGAAATAAGTTCAGTTCTGTTTAAAGAGCCTGGTCGTATCTCTGTAACTTTGTCAGGAGCTGGTTGCATAAGATTTGCTAAAGTGCTCTCGCAAAATTTTGCTACAGCATCTACTAAATTATTTATTACCATTCTTACTTAACTCATAATCAAGTTCATGTTGAAGTCGTTCCTCGAAGTAATCCTGTGTTTCTTCAGATATTTCATCTAAGATTTGAGGATCTTCGATTAACTGAGGAACTGCAGGTCCTGTAACTTTTTCTACAGGTCGTCTTGCATCGCCAACACGTCTAAAAACGTGTCCCTGCCATACAAAACCATTACCTACAGTACGTTGAACATTTCTTTTGACTGATACCCTGACAGGTCGTTGCGTTGCGCCTGTAGTGTCGTATTTAGGCTTATAGGAGAACTTATCAATACCAAGAGGAGGACCTATGATAATGATTTGAGCACTATCATCCTCTTTGTGTACTGACATAGCTTCCTTGACAGCCGATGGCTGTACCGTGTAGTTGTCTTTGATAACTTGAGTGATTTTCTTTTTGGCAAAAGGAAGGGCCCTTGATAGAGCCCTTGATTTTGCTTTTTTAGTTACTTTTTCTAGATCCTTAAAGGGATTTTTAGAAATTGTAAGTTTAAGATCACTCATTGTTCTTCATCTGCTAAAACTATACGTATGACACCATATTCAATCGACACCGAGCGAACTACATACTTCACCCCATCAAGAGTTACGCTTTGTCCCTTTACAGGCGCACAAATAGCTTCTTCAGATACATACAGCTCAGTTAGATGCTCAAATACACCTCCATTGGCAAAGCTTCCTGAAGCTGTATCTAAACGATCATCATCTACAAGACACTTTATTGATTGGCCTTCATACTTGTGTACGTCAGAAAACTCATCAACATTGAAAAATGTCTTGTCTATGTCATTAGCTATTGCATCTTTAAAAGACATTACTTTCTACCTGTTTTTCTTGATGTTGGGATTTTGTCGATAAGTTCTTCTACTGAAGGTTCATCACTTTCAGTGATTTGTTTATCAACAGTTTCAGCCTGTCCGGCTTTAACAAGTTTTTGGGCAAGTTCATCGTTCAATTCGATAATCTCGCTCTCAAACTTAACTCCATCATCAGTAAGAATGTTCTTTTTTAATCTGATGTTCATTTTTTTTATACCTAAATCTAATAGTCTTAGTGTCACTGTGTTTAACAGTGAGTTACAACACAGTGAGTTACGACTAAGACACAACCTTTACGGTCCAGAAGCCTAAAGGCTCATTAACAATCATCAGAGGTGCTGACTTAATCTGTACGATTCGGCCAGCATTCTCTCCGGTTGCCTGTAACCATGAATTTGGAACACGGTCACCTACAACCCACTGATGTTCATTCTGCTGAACGTTGATAATGTCAACAAGGCCGTATGCTCTGGTGGTATTAACACCACGACAAGCAATCAGAATTGAATCTTCAGGAATTAAAGGCACATCCTTACCGGTAGCATCGTCGTAGTACCACTCATCATATGTATAGATGTCCAGCTGTGGTAAACGCAGAGTACCAATAAAGCCCACACCATCTGCTAAAGTTGAAGGATTAATCTGACCTAAGTCGACACGACGGGAGTTGAAAGCGGTTGTATCACCCTTTAAAGCGTTGATTAAAGCATCAACAGCCTTAGAGCCAGCGATTACCTCTACAGGAGTTAATCCGGACAACTGAGTGATGTTGCGTACAATCTTACGAAGATCGGTAATTGGATCGGCTCCGCTTGCATTCCATGCCTTTGTTGCTGTTAAATCAACATAAGGCTTGGTAGTTAAACCGTCCCAGAAATCAAGCTGATCATCAACATCCTTACCCTTGATAATGATTTTACCGGTGGTTAAGGCCTGAGCACACATAACCTCTTCACGACGTGTGATTTCCTTGTCCAGCTCATAAAGATCTTTAGCTAAGATTTCGGCTGCACGCTGATTAGGGCTCTTAGAAGAGTAAATAGCTTCACCAGCTGAACGCTTTAGTGCATCCTCAGCTGTAGATACTCTAAATGGAGCTACATAGGCAGGCTTATAAGTCTTGGTTGAATAACCGTCTCTAAAATCCTGTGAACCGGCTGAACGACGTGATACGAAAGGAGCAATCTTACGCTTGCCACGTCCTACGATATCCACATCAACAGCTTCAGTCTGGAATGATTCGGTATGACCAAAATATCTGTCTCTTAAAAAAGTTTTTGCACGAAACTCGCTTTCACTGACCATTGCCAGCATTGTGCGAGGCTCAAAAATATTAATAGTTCCCATTTACTACTCCTAACGTAAAATAATGCCAACGTTGCGTGCTGACAGGAATAAGTCGTCAACTGCAACAGAGTTTGCTGCTGTAATTTTGGCTTTATTAAAATCACCATTCAGATATACGGTTACAGGTACATCAGCTTCTGATGCATCTACATCGTAAGCAACTACGCCAAATACCGCATCGGTATTTTGGGCAATTGCTTTTGCTTTGCCGTCTGCAAAAGTTACAAGCTCACCTCGCTTTAAAGCTGAACCTGTTGCGGTTACAGTTAATGATCTAACATAACTACGATTAGGGCCTGCGAACAACTGATCATAATCTACAGAGCCTAAAACTGAATTTAAGTTTGACATCTATGAACTCCTACTTTGACTTTGCTAAACGAGCAAGTTCTGTTTTTACAGAATTTACAATCTCATCTTTCTGTGACTGAGCGTAATCCTTAGGTAACGCCCCCTCAATTGGCATACCAACAGCAGCTAAGTCATCTGCCAGAGATTCGCCGTCTTTCTGTAACTGATTTGCTGAATTTGTCAGTTGCTGTTTCTGATCTTTTAATGATTCGATAGCAACTTGCTCGGCTGTCTTTGGTTCATCAAACATAGCCTTAACAACAATGTCATGATTTGAACCAATATCAATATCAACTAAGGCTTTGATACGCTCGCGCTCTTTGGTTGATGCTTCTTTAACAATCTGCTGATATAAATCAGGATGATTGTTCTTAAGATCTATAGCTGTCATTAAGATAGCTTTATCTGCTTTCTGCTCTACATGAGCTGTTGGCTCGGCATTGGCTACAGCAGACTTTGTAATATTGTCTTTTGCCATTAATTTCTCCTTTGGAAAATGTAAAGACAAGTTATCTAAGTCCCACTCGTAGCCAGCAACAGCTAGAATGTGACCACCCTTGAGACAAGCTGTTACAGGCTCGCTCTCGTTTAGCTCATCTGCAAAACCAAGTTCTACAGCCTCTTCAGCTGTAAGCCATGTCTCTGCATCCATGAGTTGTTTAATTTTTTTCTCATCAAGCCCAGTCTTTTGAGCATAAATATTGCGAATTGACTGAGCACTTTTATCTAAAACATCAGCTTCATGTTTTAAATCATCTGATGTACCTGCTACAGATGATGATGGATTGTGAATCATCATCATTGAGCCTTTATCAATCACGCACTTTGCATTTTTAAGGGAGGTAATGATAGTTGCAGCACTTGCAGCAAGACCTGCTACATGAATAGTTACTTGGCCTTTATGCTGTGACAGCAGTCCGTTAATTGCTAAAGCTGAAAAAACCTGACCGCCTGG
>JBNMJE010000094.1:0-8000 GCA_050873645.1 Succinivibrio sp.
TAGCGCAAATTTTGCTGTAAATATAAAAAATAACTTTTTGATCTTTAAAATAATTTAAAATAGCGAAATTTTTGCAACTACTAAAAATTACATAAGCTGATTGTGATTTTGTTTGCAGTAAAAAAACTTGTACGAATTTCTTCATTTTCAATTTATCTTCAATTTTATGAATACAGTTACAAAGTGCGCATAATCTTGTCATTTCTGACAAAAACATTGTGGTTCAATGTTATGATCTAGTAAGTTTCATTAGTTTTAGACTGAATTTTAAAAGTTAAGGATAAAGAGTATGAAAGACTTTTTGGAATTATCACAGACTCGTTATACTACTAAGCACTACGATCCAAATAAAAAGCTCCCTCAAAAAGACATTGATACTTTACTTGAGATCGCAAGACTTACACCTTCTGCTGTAAACATTCAGCCATGGCACTTTTATGTTGGCTCTACTCAAAAAGCAAAAGATATAATCTTACCTGCTATCCCTGATTTTAATATCCCAAGAATTCAAGACTGTTCTCATTTTATTGTTTTATGCTCAAAAACAAAGATGGCAAAAGATGAGTACGACGCATTAACAGAACAAGAGTTCCAAGATGGCCGTTTTAGTGATCCTAAGTTAAAAGAAGCTATTGGCTCTCATCGTATGGGATTTGGTCAAATGCATGAGAAATCAGGTGATTTTTCACAGTGGACTGCAAAGCAAGTTTATATTGCTATGGCAACTTTATTATATGGAGCTGCTTCCATGGGGATTGATTCAACTCCAATTGAGGGTATGGACTTTGCTAAAGCAGACGAAATTTTAGGCTTAAAAGCTAAGAATTTACAATCTGTAGCAATCGTAGCATTAGGTTACAGAAAAGATGATTCTAATGCTTTAAGACCAAAATCAAGATTAGCAAAAGAGACTATTATTTCATCATTAGACTAGTAGTCAAAAGCAATTAAAAAAAGAAAAGGAGCCAATATGTTTGAGTTTACAACTCAAGGCACATGCTGTAAGAAAATCTCTGTAGAGTTAGATGGCAAAAAGATTAAGTCAGTTGCTTTTGAAGGTGGCTGTAACGGTAATTTAAAAGCCATTTCTAAATTAGTTAAAGATCATGACATTGATGAGATTATTCCAATTTTGCGTGGCAACACCTGCAAGACAAAGAATACCTCTTGTGCCGATCAGTTAACCTATGCTCTTGAAGAAGCTTATAAAGCAGAGCAGGGTAAGTAATACCTCTAAACTAAAAAGGTCCTACAAATTTGCAGGACCTTTATCTAATCTTAAAAGATAAAGTCTAAAGATTAAACAGTACCGTGAGCTCTCCATGCAGGTACTTTGTTTTCATACTCTTTAATCTCATCTTCATGTTGTAAGGTCAAAGAAATAGCATCCAGACCTTCTAACAGGCAGTGACGTCTGAATGGATCTAAGGTGAAAGTAAAGTGGAGGTTATCGCAATCTACGGTCATCTTTTCAAGATCGATTGTAATTTCTGTACCAGGTTTTGCCTCTAGTACTTTAAATATCTTATCAACATCTTGAGCTGACAGCTTTAAAGGTAATAAACCATTACCTAATGAGTTGTTGTAGAAAATATCTGCAAATGATGGAGCGATAACAGCTCTAAAACCATAACCCATTAAAGCCCATGGAGCATGCTCTCTTGATGAGCCGTTACCAAAGTTATCACGAGCAACCAGAATGGTAGCGCCCTTGTACTCAGGCTTGTTTAAGTTAAAGTCTGGATTTGGTTTAGTTTCAGCGTCATCTAAATATCTCCAGTCATGGAAAAGGTGAGCACCAAAACCATTTCTATCTACAGCTAATAAGAACTGTTTTGGAATGATCTGATCTGTATCGATGTTTGCTGAATCAAGAGGTACTGCAACACCCTTGTGTACGGTAAATTTCTGCATTTTAATCCCCTTAGATAAATTCTCTTACATCAGCAATTGCGCCTTTGATTGCACATGCTGCAGCAGTAGCAGGGCTCATAAGATGAGTTCTTGAGCCTTTACCCTGACGACCTACGAAGTTACGGTTAGAGGTTGAAGCAACTCTAATGCCAGCTGGAGCCTTATCGTCGTTCATAGCTAGACACATAGAGCAACCAGGCTGTCTCCATTCAAAGCCAGCGTCAATAAAGATCTTATCCAAGCCTTCTTTTTCAGCCTGCTTTTTAACCCAGCCTGAACCTGGAACTGCAATAGCTAACTGAATGTTAGATGCAATCTTATGTCCCTTTAGAACTTTAGCAGCTTCTCTAAAGTCTTCAATTCTGCCGTTAGTGCAAGAACCGATGAAAACATAATCAACAGGAGTACCGATTAACTTCTGACCTGGTTTTAAGTCAATGTATTCAAGAGCATCCTTGCATGATTTAGCTACGATAGGATCGCTGTAATCATCAGGTGATGGTACTGTTGCGGTCACAGGAGCGCCTTGACCTGGGTTAGTACCCCAGGTTACATAAGGCTCCAAAGCTGAAGCATCGATAGTTACAGTCTTATCAAAGACAGCATCATCGTCAGACTTTAAAGTCTTCCAGTACTCAACAGCTTCATCAAAATCTTTACCTTTAGGAGTGTACAGTCTGCCTTTTAGATACTCAAAGGTAGTCTCATCAGGGGCGATCATGCCTGCTTTTGCGCCAAACTCGATAGCCATGTTAGATAAGGTCATTCTGCCTTCCATAGACAGAGCGCGTACTGCTTCACCACAGAACTCAACAGCGTAACCGGTGCCACCTGCTGTAGTTAATTTAGCGATGATAGCTAGAATTAAGTCTTTAGCGTAGCAACCCTTTTGAAGACGACCGGTGCACTCAATCTTCATGGTCTTTAAGCGACCCTGTTTTAGAGTCTGAGTTGCCATTACGTGTTCTACTTCAGAGGTTCCGATACCAAAAGCTAAAGCACCAAAAGCACCATGAGTTGCAGTATGAGAGTCACCACATACAAGGGTAGTACCTGGTAGTGTAAAGCCAGTCTGAGGTCCGATGATATGAACCACACCTTGGTTCTCTTCACCAAAACCAAAGAACTTAACACCAAATTTTTTGGTATTAGACATTAAAGCTTTGATCTGCTCTTGAGCCATTGGAGAGCAAGCTTCAATGGTCTGTGATCTTGTAGAAATATCATGATCCATAGTAGCCAGATGCAGATCAGGACGGTGTAGTTTACGACCAGCCTGTTCAATACCAGCAAAAGCCTGAGGTGAGGTTACCTCATGGACTAATTGTCTATCAATATACAGAGTTGGCAGTTCGCCTTCCTGCTGGAAAACAATATGACTGTCATAAACCTTCTGATAAAGTGTTTTACCCATTTTTAAAACCTATGTGTTCTAATTTATTTATTCTTAGCCGTTAATCTCTGAGGCAATCTTGTCACCCATCTCTGAGGTAGACAGAGCAGGACGTGGTGAAGCACCAGATTCCATTAGATCGCCGGTCAGATAGCCTTCTTTTAGTACCTTTGCTACGGCATCTTCAATGCATTTAGCAGCATCGTACTCCTTTAGAGAGTAGCGAAGCATTAGAGCTGCTGACAGGATCTGAGCAATAGGGTTAGCAATGTTCTTACCTGCAATATCAGGTGCAGAACCACCAGCTGGCTCATATAGACCGAAACCGCCTTCACCTAATGATGCTGAAGGTAACATACCCATAGAACCTGTGATCATAGCGCACTCATCAGATAAGATATCGCCGAACATATTTGAGCACAGCATTACGTCAAACTGAGCAGGGTTCTTAACTAACTGCATGGTAGCGTTATCAACATAGATGTGTTCTAATTCAACCTCAGGGTAGTTTTTAGCCATTTCAGTTACAACTTCACGCCAGAGAACAGAGCTCTGTAATACGTTTGATTTATCAACAGAAGTTACCTTCTTGTTACGTAACATAGCAGCTTCAAAAGCAATCTTAGCGATTCTTTCAATCTCAAAACGGTGATAGATCTCAGTATCGTATGCCTTCTCCTGTGGACCTGTACCTTCTCTTCCTTTTGGCTGACCAAAGTAGATACCACCAGTTAACTCACGAACGCATAGCATATCAAAACCACGCATTGCAATATCAGCACGCAATGGAGAAAGTGAACCTAAACCCTGATAGATCTTTGCAGGGCGGAAGTTACAGAAAAGACCGAACTGTTTACGTAATGGAAGTAGGGCACCTGCCTCAGGACGCTTTGCTGTAGGTAAGTGATTCCACTTAGGACCACCTACAGAGCCAAACAGAATTGCATCAGCCCACTTACAAGCATCCATGGTCTGCTCAGGGAGTGGAGTACCGCAAGCATCGATAGCGCAACCGCCTACTAATTCTTTCTTGTACTCTAAGGTAAAGTTAAACTTTTTCTGAACAGCCTCTAATACCTTTAAAGCCTCGTTCATTACCTCAGGACCGATACCGTCACCTGCTAGTACTGCAATCTTATAATTCTTAGCCATTTTTAAGCATTCTCCTTTTCGTGCTTTTCTTCTTCAATAAGTTGTGCTCTATAAATACTGTTACATGCTGAAATCAGTGACAGGGCAGATGCTTCGATAACATCAGTTGATAAGCCCTTACCATGATAATGTCTGTCGTTGTAGATAACATCAACGTCAACCTGACCTTGAGCGTTCATACCAGAACCCTTTGCTGAAATTACAAAGCTGTCTAGCTTCAGCTTGATGCCGGTTAAACGTGAAATACAGTTAAATACAGCATCAACAGGACCGTTACCAGTACCAGATTCAGTTCTTGTACGTTTACCGATCTTCAGACGAACTGAAGCTGTAGGAATAATATTCTTACCACCTGACATTACATTCAAGCTATCAAGCTCAAACTGAGTGTCCTCTTCCTGTTCATGAGACAGGAACAGTAAAGCTTCTAGATCGTAATCAAATACCTGACCTTTTCTGTCAGCTAGTTTTAAGAATCTTGAATAGATATCATCAAGATCGTATGAACCTTCACGATAACCTAATTTCTCTAAAACAGCCTTAATCATATGACGACCAGAACGAGCGGTCATATGCATATTGTTCTCTTTGAAACCAACGCTCTGTGGAGTTAGGATTTCGTAAGTGCTCTTGTTCTTTAGAACACCATCCTGGTGAATACCTGAGCTGTGAGCAAAGGCATTTGAACCTACAATAGCCTTGTGGCTTGGAACTGGCTCATTAGTAATACCTGATACTACCTGACTTGCTCTTGCAATGTTCTCAGATACGATATTAGTGTAAACACCCTTCATGTACTCTTTACGTAGCTTCATAGCCATTACAACTTCTTCTAGTGAAGTGTTACCGGCTCTTTCACCTAGACCGTTTACAGTACACTCAATCTGACGAGCACCTTCCATTACAGCTGACAATGAGTTTGCTGTAGCCATACCCAAGTCATTATGGCAGTGAACAGAGATTACAGCCTTATCTATATTAGGTACTCTGTTATAAAGAGTCTTGATGATGCCACCGAACTCATAAGGCAGGGTATAACCTACAGTATCTGGAATGTTAACAGTAGTAGCACCAGCCTTAATAGCGTTTTCAACCATTCGACACAGATGGTCAATTGGAGTACGACCTGCGTCCTCACAAGAGAACTCAACATCATCAGTGTAGTTTCTTGCTCTCTTTACAGCGTGAACAGCCATATCCACGATATCATCAAAGCTCTTCTTTAACTTGTCATGAACGTGAATATCAGAGGTTGCAATAAAAGTATGAATTCTGTAGTGATCAATACCTTTGAAGGCTTCATAGCAAGCATCGATATCTTTATCTAGAGCTCTTGACAGACCACAAGCAGTTGAAGTCTTTAAAGCTTGCGCAATTTCTCTTACAGACTGTAAATCACCAGGTGATGAAATTGGGAAACCTGCCTCAATAACATCAACACCTAACTGCTCAAGACAAAGAGCAATTTGTAATTTCTGTTTTGCTGAAAGTGACTGCTGTAGTGCCTGTTCGCCATCACGAAGAGTTGTATCAAAAATAATGACTCTATTGTTATCGACTGCCATATTTTTGCCTTACCTTTTATACTGAAAAACAATAAATTTGAAACTTTTACAACTTACATCTTTAATTACAAAAAGTATGTAATTGTCTTTGGTGTTAGGTATGTTATCACTATGAATTTGTAATAGAAATTATTTTTACAATTTTTGTATATTAAATTATTTAATTATTTGAAAAATAGATAAATTATTTTTCAAAGCAATTACAAAATGTAATGAATATAACTTAATTTATCTTTGCAAAAGGTACAAAAGTTGTAAAAATAAGATTTTGCAATTTGAATGAATTTTGTAAAAAAGTAGCAAATGAAATTTAACTTTTGTACATGTGGTACTTTTTAAGAGGAATTTACTTGAGCATAAAACAAAACAAGCTAGAAACAGTCTTCTAGCTTGTATGTAAAAATAATGATAATTTTAATTAAATAGGGATAAAGTCATCATTTAGCATTTGAAAACTTGGCCTTAAATATTTGATAAAGGCTGGTTTTTTAGTTGTAATTTCAATCGCATTTTTTGCATAAGAAAGATATTTGTATTCGTGCTCTTGAGCTTCGATTATGTAAAAATTTATAATTTTTGACCTAACTTTATCTTCACTATATATGGTTGCTTCATCATATAGATCTACTAGATCTTCATATGATTCATCAAAAGATATATCAATTTTGCCTTTTTTAAATTGAACATCAAGATGATTATGATATTTTGCTGGGACTAAAGGTATATCTATCATTATCATCTTTGAAATACAGGCTACCTGCAAAGAGGATACGACATTCTCATATGTAAAACATTGTGATGCGGTCGTATTTGTCATTTTGATTGCATTTTCTTGATATTCCTTATCGCCTTTATTAAACATATCGTAATCACTTATCTTAAATACTTTATCGTCAGGTGAATGCAAAACGTTAGTTAAGAAGTAAATGTAATTTTCAATAAACGTTTTATTTGGATCTTCAATTTTTCCTAATTTAATAAAATCTAAGAAGCTTAATATAACAAATGGCCAAATCGAACTGGAGTCATCTTTAATAAGCCACTCAAACAGGGAGCGATAAAAAATCTGACGTCTTTCTTGCGCAGCTTCATCATGGATTACTTTTATAACTGTTTTATTGAATTTATCTGTCTTTAGTGTATTCAATACATCTTGTTCTACAGTATTAAATTCCTCCTCTGATAAGTACTCTTTGGTGCAGTTTCTTAAAAAGTTAAGCAAGACTTTTTGATAGTCAAAGTAAAATTCTTTTTCGTAGTTAAAGTTAACGTGTTTGAAGAATAGCCCCTCAACCTCTTTAGTAAAGTCAATAGCTGTTGAGCTCAACGAAGATCTTACATCACAATCATAGCTGTAAGTTGTTTTGTTTTCACCAATCTTAATCTCAATATCTGTAAAAGGCTTACCTAAAATCAAAATGATATTGATGTATTTGTAATAATCATTATTGAAAATTTCAGGACTCTTTTTTAGAAGCCCCTGAGCACTACAAAGCTGCATTTGATCAAAATACTGATCAATAAACACATAAAGACCATATTTCTTTTCTAAATCATCAATAGGAGTTTTTTGGCGCAACTCAAAATTCTTTAGAGCATAGTACATTTGATAACCATGGAACATTCCTGGAGCAGTTCCTGTTAGGTATCGTATTGCGTCAATAAGTTTATTTTTGACTTCACTTTTTTTTAAATTGATTTTGTGTGTTACTTTCATTTTTTTTCACAAATTTTAAAGGTATTTAAGTAGGTATTTTCTCTTTAAACAAGAATCACTGATATTCTGCAATGGACGATCTAAGGTTAAAAGAACTCTAAAGCTTGAAACATTCTTCTTGGAACAGGGGGCCGAAAGTGGAATTAATTATCCCGTAATTTTACCCATATAATCAAAGTTTATGCTGACTTCGATATTGATATGGAGACTTCATCCCCAATGCTGAATGAGGTCTAAAGCCATTATAATACGAAATCCA
>JBNMJE010000095.1:0-7860 GCA_050873645.1 Succinivibrio sp.
TAGTGCTCTTTGCATCCTGGCATATAAACATTAAAGAAAGCTTCACGTGTCAGTTCTTCTACAAACCTGAAATCGTCTTGTGACTCAACTCTTACGCGTAACATTATGATTACCTTTAATTTAAGTTTACGAAAATAATGTCTCTTTCATTCAAAGATGGGCTGTATTTACATATAACTAATTCATCTAGGTTAGTGATCTTTTAATGCCCAAAGTCACAGCTACAAGTGCTCTTTCAAATTGCTGTTTAACCAGAGCTTTATCCTCAGCAACGTCATATAAAGAGTAATACATGAATAACACTGAGTAGAAAAGTGAGGCTTGTACATAAGGATCTTTTATCTTGAGTGTCCTAAAGATACCACTTACATATGACACAGGACCTTCGGACAAATATTGAGCATAAAGAGCTTTCATCTTCTCGGACTTATACTGCTCTATGGTTAAGATCTTTCTAAAAGATGAAGCAAAGTCATCTTCAGTCCAATACCTGAACATCTCTAAAGAGAATTTGAACACATCCTCAAGTGATACCTTCTGATAAGCACTTGGTGTCTGATCAATGCTGCTATCTGGTACATTATTTTCTTGAGCTTTATCTTTATCGTTTTGTTCCATCTTTAACAGGATGGCATCAAAGATTGCCTGTTTACTTTCAAAGTGCCTGTAAAGAGCGCCTTTGGTAATAGACAAAAACTCTGCAATTTGACTTGTTGAAACAGCTTCAAAGCCACTTTGAGAGAATAAATGTAAAGCAGCTTTTAAGATCTTATCTTTTGTTGAGGTCATGACAGTCACTTCTATTTATCTTGTAACCAAACGTTCACTTATATTAGTGAACGTATGTTTACTTTGTCAAGCCAAAAAAGATCTGGTCAATGACCAGATCAAAAAGACAAAAAAAATAACTACAGACAATCAAAATGTTAAATCGTTACTTACTTTCCTTTGGTAAGAAGGTCATACTCGGACTGTTCAATTAAACCTTTTTCTAAAAGATCCTTGAGTCTTTTTACCTTAGGATCATTAAGATTTATAGGTTCTTCATCTACAGACTTTTCTTTAACTACTTCACTAGCAGGTGTTGCCTCTTCAATTTCAGACTCTTTATCGACTGTCTCTTCTACTTTCCTGTCGATGGCATTGCTTACAGTTGAGGCAATATCCTGAGTCTTATCCACAAGATCTTTTGCAAAGCGGGCTATACCGTCACTCTCTAAAACACTGTTTAGCTGATGATCAAGGCTTTCTTGAGCAGCGAGCTTCTCTAATTCAGGATCGATACCGCAAGCTAAATCTGGATCGACATAAACGATTGGAGTGCCATAGTACATACCTACAACATCTTCGACATGGTCAATATTCCAAGTAGGCTTTTTGTTGAAGTATCTTGCGTACATGAACATGAAACGCATGGTCATTACTTTAGATACATTCCAGCTATCAAGATTTTGACTAAAAGCTGCTGCATCGTAGAACATTGATGACATGTTCTCGACAGATGATACATCCCACTTATCTAAAGACTGATTAAAGGATGAGGCAAACTGGAACATGCCACGCATGTTCTTTACCTTAGAGACATTCCATGAGTTTAATGGCTCGTTAAAATTCTTAGCGTAACAGAACATATAGCTCATGTCGGTTACGTTAGATACATCCCATGTTTCGATGCCATCAAAGAAGAATCGAGCCTGATCACCTCCCCTTAGGGTAGGTTCAAACAAATGGCTCATATCAGTGATTCTAGAAGTATCAATTTGAGCTAGTTCAATTTCCTCATTTAAGATGAGTTTTCTGAGTTCTAGTTTAGTTTTAGGACGATATTTCTTTCTCATAGTTGGCTCTTATGTTGGTTTATAACTTCTGTTTAAAGGTATTGGAGATTACTGCCAATATTCTACAGAATGTGATTTTTATGCTTTTTATAGAAAGAAATATAGCTATAAATTTAAAGAAAAAACATGCTTAAAATCGCATTTCGTAAAATTTTACGGTATTTACGTAAATTAACGCAAATTGCTAATTAATGCGGATAAATTTTCATAATAGGTATTTGAAAAATCTAAATATTTGTAAATGTGTAAGCTATATCAAACATTCAGATTATTAATAAATGTAGAATTATTTTCATTATTTCAATTAATACAACTACAGCAATCTTAACGGGGTTACCCATGTTTTCCAGACTGATTTCATATCTGTCTATAGCTCTATGCTCTTTTTATCTTACAGCTTGTTCAGGTCCAGAGACCGCTCAAGATGTATCAGTTACATTCGTAAAATCAGCATACACAGCCGATGTAAAGAAAACTTTAGATTGCATCGATTTTTCTTCAGCTGATAAAGAAGACGTCGAAGATCTTGAATCTAAGAAGCTAGTTGAAGGAAAGTTATCTCAAGTACTTCCTGAGAAACAGAAAGAAATTGAGAAAGAAGCTGGTGGTGTTAAAGAAATTCAGGCTGTTGAATCTGTATTCAATAAGGATATGACTCAAGCTGATGTAAAGGTTGAGGTTGTATTCAACGGCAGATTAAAAGGTAAGACTTCTACTATCGAACCTGTACGTCTTGTTAAGACCAAACAAGGTTGGAAAGTAAAAATTAAATAAAATAACAATTAGCAAATTTTGGAGACAAAAATGACAGACTTTAAATCTCTTTTAGCAATTATTGCTTGTTCAATTATGTTGTTTGCTTGTGGTGGCGCTAAGTCTCCAGAAGATGTTGCTACAGAATTTATCACAAACATCTATGACGCTAAGACCGACGATGCTGTTTCAATGCTTTACTTAGATGAAGGTAAAGAAGCTGATGAGAAGGACATGATGACCAAAAAGTTCAATGGCATGTTACCTCAGCAAAAGAAACTTATCGATGAGCAAGCAGGTGGTGTAAAAGACATCAAAGCTGCTGAAGCTAAATTAAACGATAAGAAAGATGAAGCTTCAGTTGAAGTTACTGTAACCTTTAACAAAGAATTCAAAGGTCAGAGCTCAAAGGTTGAGTCTGTAAAATTAAAGAAAGTAAAAGATACTTGGAAAGTATCTATTCTATAAGATCTGTCATCAATTTCTGTTATCAAATTAGGTTACTTTTTTGAAGTTATCTAAAAAGATAAGCATAAGCGCAGTTATCATAGTAATTGCGCTTTTGTTTTCTATATTCTTACTCACATCTACTATCTTCAAAGACACTGACTTTGTAAGACGTCATCATGTTTTCAATCTATCAGCAAATCTATCTTCACTATTTTCTGATAAGAATACGAATTTTGATATCAGTAAAGTCAAAGACAAAGTAAGATTAGGAGATCTGGTTCTAAGAGAAGGTACAGCTACAGACAGCAACGTCATCATGATGTTAAGCTCATCTGACTATTCTCATATAGGCATTGTCACACAAATCTCCCCTGAAATTGTTGTAACTCATGCTACAACGGATGACGATCCAGAGCATGCAGATCAGGTCATCAAAACTCCATTAGAAGAGTTTTGGAACACTAAAAATGCAGATGCAGGAGAACTTTTAAGACTGGACTTTATCAATGAGGATAACGTCAATACCGTAATTAACAGCGTTAACAACAAGTTAGGACAGAGCTTTGTACTGACTTATAAAGGCAACAGTCAGGAAAGACCTATGTATTGCTCTATCTTAATTTACAATGCTCTAAAAGAAGTGAATAAAGATTTCTCTTTAAAATGGCAATTTGTGGATATTCCTTTAGTAAGAGGTGATTACCTGTTTCCACAAGCTTTTATTGACAGCAAAGACAGTAAGATCATCTACACCTTCTCAAAGAAAGATACCTCTATCTCAAAAAAAGAGTCCTCAAGATAAAGTCTTGAGAACTGTTTTTAACCTCGTTTTCTCTTTCCTAAGATGATATTTCTGTTACATAAGATAACTATGCTGTATCAAAACTGCTGAGTATCTAAACTGCTGACTATTAAAACAGCATAGTTCTGTAATTGAATAACCTTACTTACTGATCTTGTCGATTAACTCTAACTCTTCAGCACTGAAGTTTAAGTTATCTAAAGCTTTGATGTTGTCGAGGATCTGCTCTGCTTTTGAAGCTCCGATTAACACACTACTTACAACATCCTGAGAGAGTAACCATGCTAGAGACATCTCAGCTAAAGTCTGACCTCTCTGTAAAGCAAGATCATTTAGTTTTCTAATCTTTTCAATTACGGTCTCATTAAGATCGCTCTCTTTTAAGAAACGACCGTCAGTCTTAACTCTACTATCCTCAGGAATACCATTTAAGTAACGAGAAGTAAGTCTGCCCTGAGCTAAAGGACTGAAGGTAATTAGGCCTTTTTGAGTCTCTTTTACAGCCTCTTTTAAACCATTGTTTTCAATGGTTCTGTCAAAGATAGAGTAACGATTCTGATTGATTACAAAAGGTACATGTAAATCATCTAGGATAGCGCAAGCCTGCTTTAATTTCTCACCGTTGTAATTAGATAAACCTACATACAGAGCTTTTCCACTAGATACAGCGGTAGCTAATGCGCCCATGGTCTCTTCAAGTGGAGTTTCAGGATCCATTCTGTGGTGATAGAAGATATCCACATACTCAAGTCCCATTCTCTTTAAGCTCTGATCAAGACTTGCTAGTAGGTATTTTCTTGAGCCCCAGTCACCATAAGGACCATCCCACATGGTGTAGCCAGCTTTTGTTGAAATGATGAGCTCATCTCGATACTGACCTAAATCGTCTTTTAAGATCTTTTTAAAGTTCTCTTCGGCAGCGCCTGGACGAGGACCATAGTTATTAGCAAGATCAAAGTGAGTAATGCCATTGTCAAAAGCTGTGGTACACAATTTGCGCATATTCTCATATACAGCAGTGTCGCCAAAGTTATGCCAAAGACCTAAAGATAGAGCAGGTAGTTTTAAACCGCTCTTCCCGCAACGGCGGTATTCCATTGATTTATAACGTAAAGGTGAAGCTTGATACATAAATATCTCCTTATTCTTATAACCTCAATTTTAATTAAATGACGATAAGAAAAAAAGGAGATATTAAAAGTTATGATTGAAAGATCTGATTAAAATTCAAACTGCTAATTCATAAATAAACCACAGTTAACATCAAGGGTTGTACCTGTAATACATCTTGAAGCTTCTGTTACTAAAAACAGCACTGCATTAGCAATATCATCTGGCTTGGCCACTCGTCTTAAAGGGATCTTGTTTACGTTTATCGGCATATGCTCGGTCATATCTGTCTTTACAAAGCCAGGAGCTACTGTGTTTACATTCACTCCATATGGAGCTAACTCTCGAGCTAAAGATTTGCTCAAAGACAGAACTGCGCCTTTACTTGCGACATAATCAGCAGAGGTGGCAATGCCACCGACCTCTGAGGCAAGTGATGAGATATTTACAATCTTACCTGACTTTTGCAGTTTTAGATAAGGGACTACAACCTTACTTACTCTTACTAAACCAAAGACATTAGTATCAAAAGTCTGTGACCAGATGTCTTCGGCCACATCCACAAACTCTTTTGATAAGTTACAGATACCAGCGTTGTTCACTAAGATATCAACTCGTCCTACTGAGGCTACTACTTTAGAGAGTTCCTCTACAGCATTCTCTTTTGAAATATCAATTGCTGCTGTGGTCACTTCAACTTGATACTCATCTTTAATTAACTTAGCAAGCTCACTTAAGGTCTCAATGGTTCTTGAGATTAAGATTAGATTTGCGCCATTTTGAGCTAACTTAATTGCTGTAGCTCTGCCAATACCACGACTTGCACCTGTAACTAAGGCCACTTTGCCTTGTAATTCTTTATTCTCACTCATATCTTTGCTCTTTCTTCTTTGTTCTTGATTACGCAATCTGATTACGCAATCTAATCACGCAACGTTCTCTTTAAAATTCTCAGACAATATTCTTGATAAGAAACGCTTGGTTCTATCCTCTTTTGGAGAGACAAAGATGTCATCAGAAGTACCTTCTTCTATTACATAGCCTCCTGCCATAAAGACGATATGAGTTCCTACCTCTTTGGCAAATTTCATCTCATGAGTAACAACAATCATGGTGATGTTATCTTCATGTGCTAGCTTGCGCATTACCTCTAAAACCTCACCTACAAGTTCAGGATCTAAAGCAGAGGTAGGCTCATCAAATAAGATGACCTCTGGCTTTACGGCAATAGCACGAGCAATACCAATTCTTTGCTGCTGACCACCTGAGAGCTGTGATGGGTAGAAATCAGCCTTGTCACCTAAACCTACCCTCTCTAAAGCTTCACGACCAATTCTTTGAGCTTCATTTTTATTTACGCCACGACCTGCGGTAAGACCTAAGGTAATATTTTCTAAAGCAGTTTTATTGGCAAACAGATTGTAGTTTTGAAAGACAAAAGCGGTCTTTTTACGAACTAAATCTATCTGTGACTTTTTGGCGTTTGCAAGATCGATAGTTTGTCCATCAAACTCCATAGTGCCGTGATCTGCCCGCTCTAAGAAATTCAGGCAACGTAAAAATGTAGTTTTACCAGAGCCTGATGGTCCTAAAATCACCACGACATCACCTTGTTTTACCTCTAAGCTGACATCTCTTAACACCTGATTGTCAGCAAAGTTCTTTTTGACATTACTAATCTTTAATAACACTTTTTGCTCCGAAATCTTTTCTTTTAAATGCTTTTACTAAAGCTACTGTTGATGCTTTTTCTATTACTGTCTTAAGATCAACTACTTCTTAAGATTTACTTCTTCTTAAGATCCACTTCTTCTTAAAATTAACTATACGCAGGGCGATATCTGCCAACTCTCTTTTCAGCAAGGCTGTATAAAACCTGAATTACCGAACACAGTACGATGTACACAATAAAGACATCTAAATATGACTCAATGTAGTTATAGCCATATGATGCTGAGATCTTCCCTATTGCCATTACATCCTTTACGGTCATTAAAAAGGCTAATGAGGTACCTTTAATCAGGTTAACTGTAATGTTGCAGATAGCTGGTAGTGCTACAACTAATACCTGAGGCACAATTACATGAATGTAGGTTGCAAAACGAGATAAACCGATAGATACACCCGCTTCATACTGACCACGTGGTACAGAATTTAAAGCAGCTCTGAACACCTCAGTTAGAAGCGCTATAGTGTTTAAAGTAAAGACAACCACGGCATACCAGAAAGGATCGATTAAATCGAAGACGTTAATCTTAAGGCCTACTGCCTTTACTAAGATGTTTAAGAAACTTGGAAGTAAGCTGTAAATTAACAGGATCTGCAAAATGATTGGTGTACCTCTCACAAAGGATACATACAAACTTACAAGACCATTAAAAGCTCCCCTGCCATGAACTCTTACAAGTGCAAAGTAAAATGCAATTGGAGCTGCCAGGGCTAAAGAGATAGCTGTTAAAGATAAAGTTACAGTAGCTCCGTTCCAAATTTCATAGAAAGCTTCCTGCATAAATTCATAATCAAGCTCCATGGACCACCTCTCTTCTCTTTAACTTAAACTTTACTGGCAACCAATTTCTCTTTTCTACTTTGTAATCACTTCTTACTTTGACAAAGCCCTGACCGTGATTTAAGTGTTTCTCAAGTCTTGCAACACCTTTTTCAATAGCAATGGTCATAGCCCAGTAGATCAACATACATGCAAAGTAAATCTCAATGCCGTAAGCGCCATAGTTCTGCGCAATAATAAGATTACCTTTACCAATTAAGAGGCTTCGTGCATAAGTGTGGGTAAAAGCACAAGTCTCTGAATAATCTATTTACCCTTTAGATCATTTAACGTGATCTTTAATGCTCTTTGAAAACTAGAATTGAAAAGACCATTTCTATCCTGTATTTTGTTAATCA
>JBNMJE010000096.1:0-7679 GCA_050873645.1 Succinivibrio sp.
AATTTCAGCGCCAGCTTTTGTAAATAAAGTAAAGTCTGACTCACGAACTAGTGAAGATCCATTAACGTTACAAATACATAAGCTCTTTTTATAGTTCTGCTCTTTAGCTAATCTTAAGGAAGCTAAAGTATCAGCAGTTTCACCTGACTGAGAGATAGTTACAAACAGACTGTTCTTTCTTACTACAGCTTTTCTGTATCTGTATTCAGATGCAATCTCTACATTAGTTGAAATACCGGTTAAAGCTTCTAACCAGTATCTGCCAACTAAACCTGCATGATATGAAGTACCACAAGCTACAATCTGAATAGAGTCAATATCTTTAAAGGTATTCTCATCAATACCTACTACAGTCTCTAAAGAGATATCATCACCTCTTAATCTGCCTAAAAGAGTGTTCTGCAGAGATTGTGGCTGCTCATAAATCTCTTTTTGCATGTAGTGTCTGTATGGACCTTTTGAAATGCTCTCAGCATCCATATCTGACTCTACGACGTCTTTATGAATCTCATTACCTTCTAAGTCATATACCTTGATGGTCTCTGTGGTTAATACCGCAATCTCACCTTCTTCTAGGTAAATGAATCTTCTAGTTACTGGTAATAAAGCTAAGGTATCTGAAGCAATAAAGTTCTCACCAATACCTAAACCGATAATTAAAGGTGAGCCTGAGCGCGCTGCATATAAGGTTGATGGGTCATTCTTATCAATTAAAGCTAGACCGAATGAACCTTTTACTTCATTTAAAGCACTCTTAAATGCTTCTAATAAAGATGAGCTCTTCTGTAAGTGGTAATGAATTAAGCAAACTAATACCTCAGTATCAGTCTGTGATTTGAATTTATAACCTTGGGCAATTAACTGCTCTTTTATCTCTGCAAAGTTCTCAATAATTCCGTTATGAACTAAAGCTAAGTTATCGCAGATGTGTGGGTGTGCATTAACCTCTGATGGAATACCATGAGTTGCCCATCTTGTGTGTGCAATACCGATAGTACCAGGACAGCCTTTTTCTTTAACAGCTTCCTTTAAATTCTTTACTTTACCTGTAGTTTTAATGCAGTTTAAGGTATTGTTATCAATAGTACAGATACCAGCACTGTCATAGCCTCTGTACTCTAGTCTTGATAAACCTTCGAGTAAAATTTGTGAAACGTTACGTTGTGCAACCGCACCTACAATTCCGCACATAATACAGTCCTACATTGAAGTTAAGAGTTTCCACTCTTAACAAAAATAATCTTTACTTGTCTTACCTTTATTGTATCAGATCTAATTTTATTGTTACCTGTTGTTTACAGATATTGATTTCTTGACTGTAGAAAGATGAAAGAGTCCTTCGAAAGGAAGGACTCGAATGGTGCATTGAAGAATAACAGTTACTTATTCTTGTGAGGACGAGCGTACTTTTTAACGATCTTTGTTTCAGATCTTGTTAGTACAAGATCTTTCTCATCCATTTGTGTATGGCGAGTTACAGTAGTACCAGCTGCGATGGTTACACCGTTTTTGATGCTTACAGGCGCTACTAACTGAGAATCTGAACCGATGAAAACATCATCACCGATCTCTGTTCTAAACTTATTAGCACCGTCATAGTTACAGGTAATGGTACCAGCACCGATATTTACATCTTTACCGATAGTAGCATCACCTAAATATGATAAGTGACCTGCCTTTGTACCTAAACCTAAGTGAGACTTCTTACACTCTACGAAGTTACCTACGTGAACTTCATCTTCTAGAGTGTTACCTGGACGTAATCTTGCAAAAGGACCGATGGTAGCTTTTCTCTTAATTACAGAGTCTTCCATAACTGTGTATGGAGAAATAATTGAGCCATCACCAATTGAGCAGTTCTTGATAACGCAACCTGCGCCAATAACTACGTTATTGCCAAGCTCAACGTTGCCTTCAAAGATACAGTTAATATCGATGAACACATCTTCTCCGCACTTTAGAGATCCTCTTAAATCAAATCTTGAAGGATCTGCTAGAGTTACGCCTTCTTCTAAAAGATTTTGTGCAGCATTCTTTTGGTACAGTCTTTCAACAAAAGCTAACTGAGGCTTTGAATTAACACCTGATAGAATTTCAAAATCAGGAGCAACTAAGATACCTACAGCTTTACCTGCTGATGCTAACATGCCTGATAAGTCAGTTAAGTAATACTCACCTTGTTTATTATTGTTTTTAATCTGTGGTAAGTATTCTTTTAAAGTCTTACCCTTGCATACAATCATGCCGGTATTAACTTCATTTATCTTACGCTCTTCATCGGTTGCATCTTTTTCTTCAACGATCTTCTGAAGATTTCCTTGCTCATTTCTGATAATTCTGCCGTAGCCAAAAGGATTATCAGCAAAAGCTGTTAACACAGACATTTCTTTACCTTGTAAAGAAGCAATAAGATCCTGTAATAGAGTTGCTGGAGTTAAAGGAGTATCACCATAAAGAACTAAGACATCAGATTCATCTTTAATGTCACCCATAGCGCAGGATACAGCATGTCCGGTACCTAACTGTTCTTTTTGCAGATCAATCTTAACTAGTTTTTTAAGATCATCTGAAAGACCATTTACCATCTGCTCTACTAGTTCAGCCATGTGACCTACGACCACATGAATTGACTCAGGATTTAGAGATGCTGCTGTATCAATAACATGTTCTAACATTGGCTTGTTTGCAACTTTGTGCAGAACTTTAGGCAATTTTGAATGCATTCTTTTGCCTTTGCCAGCAGCAAGAATGATGACTTCTAGTGACATAGATTAAATCCTATTTTTCTTTTTGTTCTTGATAAATGAATAAACAATGATGGCTATTCCTAATAAGATAAATGGAATAGATAAAAGCTGGCCAACATTAAATATTTCATTGGTTGAGTAATCTGCCTGCTCTTCTTTGAATGGCTCGATTGCAAAACGAGCGACAAAAGCAAGGGTAAATAATAATCCGAAAATTAAACCATTTGGTCTGCGCTTTGAGTACAGATAAACAGCTAATAATAAGATAAAGATTGCTAAATACGCAGCAGCTTCATAAAGTTGTGCTGGATGTCTTGGGAAAGACTCTCCTAGACGTAAAAAGACTACGCCATAATCAGAATTAGTTGGAATTCCTAAGATCTCTGAATTAAAGAAATTACCTATTCTAATCATTGCGCAGACAAGTGCTGTAGGAACACAGATCATATCAGCAAGTTCTAGGAAATTGTATTTCCACTTGGTTTTGTGCATGAAATACAAAACAGCTAGGATTACGCCTACAGTACCACCGTGACTTGCTAAACCACCTTCCCAAATCTTAATGATCTCGATTGGATGGGCAAAGTAGAAATCAGGCTCGTAGATTAAGCAGTGAGCTAATCTTGCGCCAATTACTGTGCCAATAAAAACGTAAACAAGCAGACGGTCAAGATCTTCGGTGTTATATTTTTTCTGCTTAAAGAACAGCTGCATAATAATGTAGCCAATAATAAAACCGAATGAGAAGAGAATTCCATACCATCTAATTGATAATGGGCCTATAGAAAAAGCTATAGGATCTAGAGTAGAGATAAACATTTTTAGCCTATGTTTGGTAAAATCTAGTCTGTAAAACTTACTATATTTTAGAATAATTATGCTTAATATTACATCTGCTGAAACTCTTTTTTCTGGAATAGGTATATCTATTGTTGCCTTAGGATTTCTATGTTGCCTGCTAAAAAGCCGAATTCGTTTCGGAATTTTATCTATTCTTTTAGGTAATTTCTTTTTATGGAGTGCAATTGTCTTCCCTAAAAAAGCAACTGACTTTATGTATCAATATGGTGTAGATGCAAGCTTCTTTGGCAAAAATGAGCTTTATCACGGCTTAGCTGCAGGTGTTGTCATCTTTGCTATTTGGTACTTTATAAGAAGTGCTTTTGTGTCATTATTGTCTAAAGTATTCAAGAAAGATACTGCTAAAAAAACAGAAGAACAGTCTCAAGAGCAAACTCAGAGTGAGTCTTCAACATCAAAGCTAGCAGCAGAACCTGAGGTTGAGATTAAAGATCTTAAAGCAGAAAATCCAAATACAGCTAATAAGCATGATAGAAATACTCATGAGAAAATTGAGCCTGTCTTTGGTTCTGACGATAAGGCAAATCCTCATTTATTTGATAATCTAAAGTTAAATAGATAATCCTATGCTGTTAGTTTTATCTTCAATTGAAGAAGCTTATGCTTTAAGTTCAAACTTAGATAATAGCTTTTTTGATAAAGCTAATAGCTTTAGTGAAAACAGAGCTAAAACCTATCTAGCAGGAAGAGCTCTGTTACAGTCTGTTTTGAAAAATTTCTTCTCAATAGGTAATCTTCCAAAAATAACTAAATCTGATAAAGGTAAGCCTTTTTTTGAAGATAATTTATCAAAATTTGGTAAAAAACTGCCTTTTTTCAACATTTCTCATAGCAGAAAAACAATTTGTATTGGTGTGTCTGAATATGATTTAGGCATCGATATTGAATTTGTCAAAAAGAGAGTTCGTTTTGAAGAATTAAAAGAAAAGGTATTATCGTCTGGTGAAATTGATTTATTAAAAGATCTAGGTGAAGATGCCCAATTAAAAGAATTTACTGCATTTTGGACTATTAGAGAGAGTCTTTTAAAACTCTCTGGATTTGGTCTAGCTCATTTAGAGAAAGTAAAAGCAGATGTAGTAAAAGCTAAGATTTCTTATGAAGCTTTACTCTCTGAAGACATAATCAACAGAGAATTAAAAACAGTGAATTTAGCTCAATATGGTCTGTTAGATCCTGATGCTTACCTTTCATTCACACTTTATAAAGGAGAAGATTTAGCATTTTATAAATTAGATAAAGACCAATTTATAAAGTTATCTTCTCCTAAAGAAAGCTACTCTTTTACAGTCAATTAGATACAGTCAATTAGAGCAATTTAAAGGCTTAAACGTAGCCAATTCTAACGCTTTGAGCACCTGCTCTGTCACGAATACCTTCTACAAGATCATCTCTTGGAACAAAGCGATATTTGTCGTCTCTAATGCGCAGTAATTTGTTATCAATAATGATATTTAAAGAGCATCCTTTAATTACTGAATCAGGATCATCTGCCTGTCTTAATTCACGATTTACTTCACGGACATCAACTCTGTTTCGCATTAAGACGTCATCAATGAAAACGATGTTGTCATCAAAAACTTTGTTGGTGAAGTTTAAGGTGATCTTACGAGCTTTTAATACACGCAATGATTCAAGAGTATGAATTTCCTTTACTCTCAATCGCATCATGCCTTCATCTGACATAGAGAGATATCCTGTTACAATCAGAATTAAAGGCGCGTTGATATCATCGGTACCAGCTGACTTCTTCTTTTTACGATTCTCATTCATCTTCTTTTCGATATCAGCATAGATTTCGGCATTCTTGCCAAAAAGCATGATATCAAAAGTACCTGTACCATCATCTAAAGTCATGGTGTAGAACTTATTACCGTCTTTTGATGAGATTCGTTGAAATGCGTTGTTAACCACTGCGCCTACAGTAACTAAGTTTGGACTGTCAGGAGCTCCTGGGATCATGTTATTTAAGGTAACGTCACCACAGTACTGAATGAGCTCTACTTTGTAGGCATCAATCGGGTGCCCTGATAAGTACAGACCTAAAAGCTGTTTTTCGTTATAGAGTCTTACCTTATCTGACCAATCCATACAGTTTACATAATTAGGTTTTACGTTTTGATCGTTCATTTGTGAGAACAAATCTAACTGACCTGTGGACATGTCATTAGTTTTTTGATTTGCGTATTTTAAAGCTGTAGGAATTGAAGCTAACATCTTGGCTCTATTAGGACCAATACTGTCTAAAGCACCACTCTTTACCAAAGCTTCTAAGGTGCCTTTTGATAAGAAGTTAGTACCTACTCTGTACACAAAATCAAAGAAATCTGTAAATGGGCCGTTCTGCTCTCTTTCTTCAACGATATGATCTACAAGCTTTTCACCAATTCCTTTAATTGCAGAGAATCCGTAAATAACATTACCTTTAAGATCAACTCCAAAATGGAATTTACCGATATTTACATCAGGAGGATTTACATCTACTCCTAAACGGTGACACTCACCAATGTAAGCAATCAGTTTCTCTGTTTTCATGCAGTCAGCTGTCATCATGGCTGCTAAGAATTCAGCTGGATAATGAACCTTTAGATATAGTGTCCACCAGGCAACCAGAGCATATGCTGCAGAATGGGATTTATTAAAGCCGTAGGCTGCGAACATTTCCACCTGATCGAAGATCTGAGTCATGATCTTAAGATCTTTGCCTTTCTTTAAGGCGCCTTTGTTGAACACATCTCTTTGTGCGGCCATTTCGGCAGGGATCTTTTTACCCATTGCACGTCTTAAAATATCCGCACCACCTAGAGAGTAACCTGCCAGCACCTGAGCAATCTGCATAACCTGCTCTTGGTAAACGATAACACCGTAGGTTGAGTCTAGAATTGGTTTTAGATCTAAATCCTGAGCTTCAGGTAGAGGGTAACTTACAGGCTCTGTACCATGCTTTCTGTTAACAAAGTGATCCACCATTCCACTGTTTAGAGGACCTGGTCTGTATAGAGCTACAAGAGCTACCAAGTCTTCAAAACGGTCAGGTTGCATCTTACCGATTAGCTTTCTCATACCGGTAGATTCAAGCTGGAATACTGCTGTGGTCTCAGTTTCCTGAATCATCTTGTATGATGCTTCATCTTCATAAGGAATTGCAGCAATGTTAATTGGAGGCTTTCCTTCACGAGCCAACTTAGCATCGATCATTTGTTTAGCATCATCGATGATAGTTAAGGTAGTAAGACCTAAGAAGTCGAACTTAACTAAGCCTGCGTGCTCAACATCCTTTTTATCGTACTGAGTGATAGGGTTACCATCAGAATCTAGCATCAGTGGCGCAAATTCAGCAATTCTAGTAGGAGAAATAACCACACCCGCTGCGTGCTTACCGATACTTCTAATTACGCCTTCTAATCTAATGGAAACGTCAATTAACTCAATAGACTCTTTATCGTCGTTTAGTTTTGCCTGGTTATAGAAGTTTAAGAAATCAGGAGATGCTGAAGGTACTTCCTTACCATTTTTTACATATCCAAAGCAGTCCTTAAATCCTGTACCAGGAGCGTCAGGAATTAAAGATGCGACTCTTCTAACCTGTCCTAAAGGAACACCAATAGCTCTACCTACACCTTGGATAGCTGCTTTTGGAGCTAGAGTACCGAATGCTGCAATCTGAGATACCGCATTTCTTCCATAGTGATCTACCACGTGTTGTAAAGTCTTGTATCTGTTTCTCTGACAGAAGTCCACGTCGAAGTCAGGCATTGAAACACGTTCTGGGTTTAAGAATCTTTCGAACAGCAGATCAAAGCGCAATGGGTCAAAGTCTGTAATTGTAAGAGCATAAGCTACAAGTGAACCACCACCAGAGCCACGACCTGGACCTACAGGTACACCATGGGCTTTAGACCATTGAATAAATTCCATCACGATAAGGAAGTAGCCTGGGAAATCCATCGTGATGATAACGTTAAGCTCTGTCTCTAGACGCTTTTCGTATATAGGCCTTTTTTCTTCACGCACTTTAGGATCAGGAAACAAGAACTCAAGTCTTTTCTCCAAACCTTCGTGTGCTTTCAT
>JBNMJE010000097.1:0-7576 GCA_050873645.1 Succinivibrio sp.
TCCAATATAGATTATCTTATTCATAAGTGACCTTCCTAATGTATGCGGTAAATCCGTTTCTGTTAAATTTTTAACATCTACAGTTTACACGGTAAATCCACGAATTTACATTCGCGGAGGTCACTTCATATTGTCTATTAAAAGTTGCTCAAGCATATCTATTAAAAGAAATGCCTTGAATTTGAAGTTCTCTTATTAGTGAGCAACAAAGGTATTTATTTAGCAAGTGAGCTATTAGCAGCAAAAGCTTGTAGCAATTGTTTTAAGATCTCAAGTCTAGATCTAGACACACTTTCAGGTACGTTGTACCTTAATGAGCTAGGACCAGTGATTCTGTATTCATTATGTTTACAGGTAGTCATGAGTCTTATCAGATACTCATTAGAGATCTTATGATTCTGATTTAACTCAATGATGCCTCCTTTAGCATCGCCGTTAATTCTCTTAATTCCAAGCTCGGTTGCTAAAACCTTTAAAGATGATATCTCAAAGAGGTTTTTAGTGGCATCTGGCAAGAAACCAAATCTGTCAATAAGTTCTACTTTAAGATCTTCAAACTGATCTGGCGTCTTACATGATGAAATACGTTTGTATAAAGACAATCTGGTATTCACATCAGCAATATAATCTGTAGGTAACAGGCAAGGTAAGTGCAGATCGATTTCACATTCATTAAGAGTGATCTCTGCTAGTGATGGCTCGTGACCTTCTTTTAGAGCTTTAACCGCAGCTTCTAACATCTCAGAGTAGAGTGAGAAACCTACAGATTCAATCTGACCTGACTGTTCTTCACCTAAAAGCTCACCTGCACCTCTAATTTCCATATCATGAGTTGCAAGAACGAAGCCTGCACCTAACTCTTCTAATGAAGAAATAGCGTCAAGTCTTAATTTAGCATCTTTTGATAACAGCTGTTTAGGAGGGGTAAAGAGGTATGCATAAGCTTGGTGATGAGAACGTCCTACACGACCTCTGATTTGGTGTAACTGGGCTAAACCTAAAAGATCAGCTCTATCGATGATGATGGTATTAGCTGTAGGCACATCAAGACCATTTTCAACTATAGTAGAGCAAACTAAAAGGTTAAATCTTTGGTGATAGAAGTCTCTCATCACCTTTTGCAGATCACGTTCATTTAACTGACCATGACCAATACCGATTTTTGCCTCTGGTACTAATTTAGCTAATTGTTCTGCTCTTTGGTTGATGGTTGCAACATCATTATGCAGGTAGTAGACCTGTCCTCCACGACGCAATTCACGCATGATAGCTTCACGGGTTAAGGCATCAGATTTTTCTGTTACAAAGGTTTTAACAGCAAGTCTGTGCTCTGGTGGAGTTGCAATGATAGAGAGCTCTCTCATTCCTTCCATAGCCATGTTCAAAGTACGAGGAATAGGAGTTGCTGTAAGAGTCAGCAAATCAACCTGAGCTCTAATTTCCTTTAAGCGCTCTTTTTGTTTTACACCAAAGCGGTGCTCCTCATCAACAATGATAAGGCCTAACTTTTTAAATTTAATGTCTTTTGATAGAAGTTTATGTGTACCGATGATGATATCAACACTACCTTTTTCTATCTCTTTTATTACCTCGTTTTGTTGTTTTACTGTTTTAAAACGAGATAGAAGTTCAACATTGATTGCAGTACCAGCAAATCTGTCTTTAAAGTTTTGATAGTGTTGTTCTGCTAGAATTGTAGTTGGTACTAGGACTGCAACCTGAGAGCCTGCTGATGCCACCACAAAAGCTGCACGTAGGGCAACCTCGGTTTTACCAAAACCTACATCACCGCAAACTAATCTGTCCATTGGCTGTTCTTTTGACAGATCGTTAATAGTGTTGTTAATGGCAGCCATCTGATCAGGAGTTTCCTGATAGCCAAATCCTGAAGCAAATTCATCCAAAGCTTTTTCATCAACTTTAAATGCAGTACCTGCGACAGCTTCACGGCGAGCATAAAGATCTAAAAGTTGAGCTGCAACATCAGTTACCTTTTGTACTGCTTTAGCTTTCTTTTTAGACCAAGTATCATTACCCAATCGTGATAAAGGAGGATTCTCAGATCCAGAGTATCTTGCGACCTTTGATAAAGAGGTAATAGGGATATTGAGCATATCCCCATTTTGGTATTCGATGGTTAAGAATTCACCTTTGATGCCACCAATATCCAAGATCTTAAGACCACGATAACGACCGATACCATGGTCGATGTGAACTACGACTTGACCTTCTTTTAAGGATGAGAGGTTGCGGATGATGGTATCCTGAGAGAGCTGTGATTTATATGAAGCTCTTCTTTGTTTTACAACTTTAAAGCCTAAAAGCTCACTTTCTGTTAAGACACACAGTTTTGATGATGGAAGGATCATACCTTCATCAAAAGGAGCAATAGTCATCATCATAGGTGCTTTTTCGTTTAAAAAGTCCTCAAAAGATGAGGCTGCTTTCATGCCAAATTTATCAACTAAAACTTGAGGCATGATCTCTCTTAAGGACTGACGCCTTCCTTCAGAGAGCGCACAGATTAAAATTCTGTAACCGTGACTGATTTTGTCATCAGTAAAGGCAACAAAAGCTCTTGATGATTCTTTTTCCTGATGGTTAAAAGCAATTTCTGGTACCTTTTCAAAATCAGTATTGTAAAAGCCACGTTTTGAGACTGAATCTTTTGCAAAGGGATTTTTGTATAAAGAATTTCTTTCAAACTTTTTTAAGTTATCATTAAATTCTTTAGGAGTTAAAAAAACTCTTTGAGCAGGAAGGGTAGGGTGATCTGAGTTACCAGCGTACTCTAAAGCTCTTTTATGAACATCTACATCGAAATCGTCACAAGCTTTAGTTACATCATCTACAGTTATGATTTTGAACTTTTTATTTAAGTAGTTAAATACAGGTTCAACTTCACTAAAGAATAGAGGTAGATAGTATTCAATACCAGCTGGAATTGCACCTTTAGAAATTGCCTGATAGATAGGATGATTAGTAAGATTTGCTCCTACAAAGGCATCTCTATAATTACTTCTAAACAGACTGATACCTGACTCATCTAGAGGAAATTCATGAGCTGGTAACATTGAAACAGAATTAATCTTTTCTAATGATCTTTGGGAGTCGACGTCAAAAATTCTCAAGCTATCAACTTCATCATCAAAGAAATCAATTCTGTATGGTGTCTTAGAACCCATAGGATAGATATCGACAATAGAACCTCTTACTGCAAATTCACCTGGAGAGAGTACTTGCTCTACAAGGAGGTAACCATGAGTTGTAAGATCTTTTTTCATCATGGTGATGTCACGTTTATCACCAACTTTTATAGAAAAGCTTTGCTTTTTTATAAAAGACACAGGAGCAATTCTTGGCATTAGAGCTTGTACAGTAGTAATGACAATACCATCTGACATCTCAGGCATTGCAGCTAAGAGCTTTATTCTTGAAGAGACAATATCCTGATGAGGGGATAAAGTATCATATGGCAAGGTTTCCCAATCTGAGAAATACTCAATGTCAGTTTTAGGAAGTAGAGCCTTTAAATTGGTTCTTAAGCTTTGAGCATCAAAGCTATCGGCACAAATTACTAATATAGGACAAGATGTACAATCGTGTGTAGCTTGCTCATAAATAGCAGCTATGGCTCCTGTCAAACCTGTAGAATTTAAATTACCAATTGATTTTACGGTATTAGAAAAGGTTGCATTGATGCCACCCTTTATAAGATCTTTTAACTGCATTGTTGTTTGCTTTTATGTTTTTTTTGCCTGAACTGTCTTCAATATCTATTTTTTAGCAATATATTGAATTACATGATCTATCAAATGTCACACGATACTATCAGTAAGAATGACAAGATGAATCATCTTGATAATACAAGGTGATAATAAATAACAAGTTGCGTTATACTATTCACAATTTTACATCATTTGTGTGTTAGCTAAAATCTATCGTAGTAAAAACATGCTGTCTTTCTTTAAGAAGAACGACTGATGTTACTTATGCTAGATAGATTAAATTCTGCAAATTGGCACAATATTAGACTGAAAATGAAATACCTAAAAAGTCCTATTTATCTATTAGCTTGGTTTGTGTTTATCACAGCCTGTGCTTACATAATCCCATATTTTTCTAATGATTACCGTTACATGATGATTGAGGGTACTCAAGATCTTGTGTCATCATTTAGCGACATTGTAGTATCTCAATACCGTCACTACTTTACTTGGGGTGGTAGAACCCCTCCACATGTATTGGCTCAGCTGTTATTATGGGGCGGTAAATATGTGTCAGCTGTAGGTGCTGGTCTTTGTTATTTAGTTTTGATCTACTTAATCTATGTTCAAGCTAAAGGCAAAAGAGTAAATCCATTTAAGCTTTTAATTCTGCCAGTACTTTTTATAACTGTAGCTTTATGGTTATGTCTGAGAGCCTATGGTGAAGTTATCTTTATGTTAGTTACCTCATGTAACTATCTGTATACCACCACCTTCATTTTGGCATTCCTTTTGCCTTATAGATTTTCAATAAATGCGGATAATTGTAAAAAGTCAGTACCTTTTGCAATTATGATGTTTCTGTTAGGAATCATCGCAGGCTGGTGTAATGAGAACACAGGATTTGCTATCTGTGCTGCTAACTTCCTGTTATGTCTATATCTTTATAAGGTAAAGAAGTTATCTTTCTGGCATATCACTGGTTTTGTTGGTACTTGTATAGGCTTCTTAGTTTTAGTATTGTCTCCTGGTAACAATGCTCGTCTTGAGATGATGGAAACAACTGGTAGCTTTAATTACTTCTCCCATTTAGCAGTGACATTGGATATTTTCTTCTTAACCTTGTTAGAAGAATTACCTTTAATTCTGTCACTTGTTTATTTACTCTTTATTGCTTATAAAAATAAATTCTTTTCAAAAGATAAATTTGCTGAATATAAAAATGATTTTATAGGAGTGCTCTACCTCTTTATCTTTGGATTTGCATCATTGGCAATTATGATTTTTTCTCCTAATTTCCCAGCAAGAACCGCAACTCCATTTACCTGTGCTTTGATTGCTTGTGTATCAGGTGTTTACTTTATTTTAAAGAAAGAAGATATAAAGGTAATGCCAAAAACATTGACAGTATCTTTATACACTCTATGCTTTGTCTATATTCTAGTTACAGGTGAGAATGCCTTAGGCGGACTTTTAAAGGTAAAACAGGATATGGTGGAGCGTGATTATGAAATTCAACAGCAATTAGATGCAGGAGTAAAAGATCTGGTGGTAAGTCCTTTGACAGTTGAAACCTCTCGCTATATCTTTGTGGCAGATGTTAGAACTAAGCCAACATTTTTTGCAAACGAGATTTTAAGCCGTTTCTATCATGTAAATTCCATTGTCAGAACCTGCGATTTTGCAAAAACAGTAAAGCACTCTGATCTTATTATCTATCAACATTACGGAGTACCTGTATGCTCAGTGAAGAAGCCTTAGTTAAAGCTGTAAAGAGAGCT
The DNA here is from genome assembly GCA_050873645.1 of Succinivibrio sp. Classification (GTDB taxonomy): domain Bacteria; phylum Pseudomonadota; class Gammaproteobacteria; order Enterobacterales; family Succinivibrionaceae; genus Succinivibrio. The sequence continues at coordinate 5,489 of JBNMJE010000097.1, forward strand.
CTGTTGTCTCAAAGTGATGACGGGATGGTAAAAGAGCTTTTAGTTATCCATGAAAGAGAAAGGCTTTCTCAAAGATTTGATGCAATAAATAAAATTCACGGCAAGAGTGCAACTGATTTGATGGAGGATGACGTTTCATCAAGACATGATTTAGTAAAAAAGAAGCTGGCCTTTAAGGTCAGCTCCACTCGTTTCCCTCTGCCAAAATCACTTAGCAGAGGTCCTGTTAGAAAAACTCACAATCGAGGCAATTAGTCCCAACCGTTAGCATCATCCTCAGTTACATCTGAGGGTTTTATTTTTGATGAATCTGTCTTCATAGCATTCCATACTCTGTTAGTTATCTTAGTTGTTTTAGCAGGAGTAGGTTGCATAAAGTACATGGTCTTTAATTTCTCATCTGAAAGCATAATACTGTCATTTGACTTAAGCTCTTCAGATAAGTTGTCCATAGCCTCATCAACTGGTAGAACATAACCTAACTCGTCAGAGAGTTTTCTTGCGTTCTCAGGAGTTAATAGCCAGTCAAACCATTTCATAGCGTTGTCATAGTTCTTTGCGCCACGAGGTACAGTCCAGCTGTCATACCAGAAGATAGAACCTTCTTTTGGAATTACATATTCAATATCGTATTTGTGTTTACCGTGTGCAGCTAAGTGTCTGCCTTGAATAATGTCACCTGAGTAACCAATAGCTGCACAAATCTCGCCTGATGCAAGATCTGTTACATAGCGGTTAGACTGGAAATAAGCGGTGTTAGCTGCCAGATTTGTTAAGATCTTTTTAGCTTCTTCGTAATCTTCAGCTTTCTGAGATAAAGGATCTTTACCTAAGTAATGCTGAACAGCTGAGATAACCTCAATAGGAGAGTCAATTACAGCAATACCGCATTTTTTGAGCTTGTCAGAATTTTCTTTTTTGAATAGAAAATCCCAGGAATCAATTTTGTAATCTTTGCCAAAGATCTCTTCAATCTTTTGCTTGTTATAGCCAATACCGATGGAGATCTCAATATAAGGGTAGGCGTACTCATTGTTTGGATCTAAAGTTGCCATCTTTTCTAATCTTGCATGGTTTAACTTGACCCAGTTAGGAATTTTTGAATGGTCGATTTTTTGTAATGCACCTGATTTTGCCATTCTTGGTACATAGTAGCTTACGACTACAGCTGCATCAAAGCCGGTATTACCAGCTAATAATCTTGCTTCCTGTAATTCATTTGAATCGTACTCTACATAGCTTGTTTTAAGACCAGTATCTTTTTCAAAGTCAGCTACAGTGTGTTCTCCAATGTTGTAGCTCCAGTTCCAAATATTTACTTTATCGCTGTTTTCAGCCATCGCGCTATTTACAGTACCTAAACATACGGTACTTAAAAGGCACAAAGACAATAGCTTCATTATCATTTAACCTCTTTTAAAGTTTATACGCCGAAAAATCGGTCCACGCCTAGTAAAACATGCCAAATCCAAAGTGTCAAACTTTAAACATCTGAATTCGTCTTTTTGTCGTGTTTTATCGATGTTTTGTTTATTTTTTTTAAGCATTTTTTATGAAAAATAAAAGCGTCTTTTTTTTTGTTGACCTGTGATAAAGTGCATAAAAAATATGCTGTACTAAAACAGCGTTTAAAGTAGAGATTCAAAACTCATACTTTTACAGAATGTAATTAAGACCACAGGGGCTTGCGAGCCTCCTTTCAAATTGATTTAGGAATAAGCAATGAACGAACAGAATGATGAAATTGAAATTGATCTTTTAAGACTATTCCGTTACATATTGTCAAAATTCAAAACACTTATCCTCTTAGGAGTTGTCTTTGCCGTTCTAGGTTTTTCTTATAAATATTGTCGTTTTTAGTTTTCATCCACTCCTCTAGCTGAGGTTATTAATCTTTTTACCATTGAAAAGATTGAAAAAGATCCTGATGGCAAAGTAGTAAAGAAAAAAGAAAATGTAAACTACAATCTTTATAAAGAGGACTATGAAGCTCGTTACTCTGAATATGAGAGTAAAAAGAGAAATATTGAGGTTCATAAAAAGCTCTTAAAGCAGGATTTTGATACCTTTAAGCGAGAACTTGCCACA
>JBNMJE010000098.1:0-7424 GCA_050873645.1 Succinivibrio sp.
CCTTTTCTCACCGGTGGCTGAGAAAATCCCTTGGTACTGCAGTTACCCTAGATGGCTGGACTTCAGTTACCTCTGTCAGAACACAATCCAAATTATATTGAGCTAAATTCAGATCTGAAACTGGGTCTTGGGAAAGTTACTCCTGATCCCAAACCTCGTCGCATGTAACTACTTCTTTTGAAAGAAATCTGTTGATTTACATGTTCAACCATAAAGCACATTTACACTCAGGCAATAAAAAAGCAGGCGCTGTAGCGCCTGCTAATTAGGTTCAAAATGGAGATTTAATTGTTATCTGTTCAAATCTGTTTACTTATTGTCAGTTGTCTCTGACTCAGGATCACCTGCAATTGGTTTCTTACCGAACTTTAAGAGTAAGAATAAGCAGATAAAGCCAGCAATAACACCTACGATGTTAGATACATCGATATCGATACCAAAGCCCATGTTTGGCTCGTAAAGAATGTAGCTTACAGAGATTGCTGTAATAAAGGTTGCAGGAATTGAGGTTACCCAATGTAACTTGTTCTTTCTGTATAAGTAAGCAGATGCAGACCATAGCATGATTGCTGATAGGGTCTGATTTGACCAGCCGAAGTATCTCCAGATGATATTGAAATCAACCTGAGATAGAACAATACCGATTACGAATACTGGAATAGCAATTAAAAGACGTTTGCCAGGTTTTACCTGAGGTAATTTAATAGCCTCAGCAATGGTAAGTCTTGCAGCACGGAAAGCAGTATCACCTGAGGTAATAGGCAGGATAATTACACCTAAAACAGCTAAGATACCACCGAATGTACCCATTAGAGAGATACAGCTGTTATAAACTACGTTACCAGGACCACCTGCTTTGATGTCAGCTAATAGAGCCTGAGCATCAGGGTAGAAGGTCATACCAACGGTTACCCATACTAAGCCAATGAAGCCTTCAGCTACCATTGCGCCGTAGAATACCATTCTACCTTCTGACTCATTCTCTAAGCAGCGAGCCATTAGAGGTGACTGTGTTGAATGGAAGCCTGACAGAGCACCACAAGCAATAGTAATGAATACTAGAGGCCAGATAGGTAAATCATTTGGATGTGGATTTGAACTAAAATCAGCCCATGAATAGAAGTTATCAGGCATATTGATTAGAAGACCTAAGGTTACACCTACAGCCATGATAATCAGTAATGCACCGAAGATTGGGTATACACGACCAATGATCTTATCAATAGGAATGATTGTAGCTAAGAAATAGTAAGCAAAGATAATGGTGATCCATACCCAGAAGTTTAACACGCCATCAAAGTGACCTGCGCATAACTTGGTTAATAGACCAGCTGGAGCTGTTGCGAACACAACACCTACTAAAAGCAGTAATAAAGTTGCAAAGAAACGCATGAAGTTTCTAGCTTTAGTACCTAAGGTATATCTTACAATCTCAGGAACATTAGCACCGCCATAACGAACAGACATCATGCCTGAATAGTAGTCATGTACGGCACCTGCGAAAATGGTACCAAAAACAACCCACAGTAAAGCTGTAGGACCATAAAGAGCACCTAGGATAGGACCAAATACAGGACCTACACCTGCAATATTTAAAAGCTGAATTAACCACAGCTTCCATTTAGGCATAGCCACGAAGTCAACACCATCTTTTAAGGTATGAGCTGGTGTTTCCTTTTTAGGATTAGGTCCGAAGATCTTTTCAACAAAACGACCATAAACGTTGTATCCAATAATCAGCGCAATAGCTGCAAGGATAAACCATAGATATCTAGGCATATAGACTCCTTATTTTTGTTTGTTATGAAACTATCTTAATGGGGAATTGTTAATAAATATTTGATACAAACGTAAATTTTAAAAAAGTCGGTACTTTTTAAAATGAATTTTTGAGAGTAGTCACAGACTTAACTTACTGTTTTCAAAATTAGTTCTGAAAAGTGGTTCAAGGTAATTTGGAATGTTGTGATATTTTTAGAATAGAGAGTGAGATATTTTTAGAATTGAGAGGAGATATTTTTAGAATGGGGAGAGATTTTTCGTATGTATAAATGAAACGCAGAGGTAAAAAAAATGCTTCGCTGTTGGGCGAAGCATAACCTAGGAAAAAATCATTACGAATTAAGCTTTAGCTTGAATTCATGAATGTATTCTAGACAGATTAAACTTATAAAAAAGTGCTTAGGATCAATATTTCTGGCAATGAATAATAAGCTATTCTGATTATTATGATACTGATCACACAAAGCTTTGCAGTGTATTAGACAAGTTTAAAAAGGTGAGTTTTTTTATACAGAGTGTTAAAAAATTCTGCTTTTTAAAAATTGAGTTTTATAAAATGGCTTATATAAGCCTTAAATTGAAGCTATCTCTCAAAAATACCTCTAGAATGCATAAAAGATGCTTATCCAAAGCCATCCTGTTAAAGAAAATGTACATTTCTCCGTTAAGAACTTATAAGAGAAAAAAAACAAAAGCACAATAACTATCAAAAGTCCCTAACAACATAGGTCTTAATCAGAATAAGCCAAAAAACAGCTTTTGTTCTATAAGAATTATTTAAGAGAGAAACACCATGGCACTGTATCTAAGCAATATTGCAGCTATGCATAATATGAGGAATTTATCTAGCATAAATTCTTCGTTAGATACTGTCTATAAAAGACTCTCTTCAGGTAAAAGGATCAATTCAGCAAAAGATGATCCAGCAGGTCTTCAGATTGCTGACAGATTAACCTCCCAGATTAACGGCTATAAACAGGGGAGTAGAAATTTAAACGATGGTTTAGCACTAGCTCAGACCATGGAAGGCGCTTTAGATGAAACTACCGATATGCTACAAAAAATAAGAACTTTAGCTGTTCAGGCTGCTAATGGTACTTATGATGATGCATCCCGTGCTGCTATCAATTCTCAAGTACAGCAGATGTGTCAGGAAATTACCAGAATCGGTAAAAAGACTACCTTTGGTGGAACTTCTATATTAGATGGTAATCAGGGCGGTTTCTATTCAAATGGCGGTATTCAAATTCAAGCTTCAGGCATGGCAAATGATACTATTACTATACCAGGCTTTGAAAAAGGTTTTACCATGTCAGGTCTGTCATCATATACAGGTAATGATGGCAAAGGTTCCATTTTAAAAGATGGTGACTCTTTAAGATTCTCTTTATCAACAGCAGAGAATGCTCAAGAGGTCTTAGGCTATATTGATGACTACATCAAAGCCGTAAGCTCCTATAAAGGTACCTTAGGTGGTGTACAAAACCGTTTTGAGTCAGCAATCAGATTAAATGACACTATGAGAGAGAATCTTACTGATGCCCGTTCTCGCATTCAAGATACAGACTATGCTGAAGAGGCTGCAAATCTTGCAGAACTTATGGTACGTCAGCAGGTTTGTGCTTCCATGATGAAACAAATCAATAACAGCAAATCCATCATTTTAAGTCTGCTCGGTGGATAATAAAAAAATCACTCTTAGTAAGTGGTAAAATCGACGTACTTACTAAGGATTTAAAAATGCGTGGATTATTTGTTACAGGTACCGGTACTGATATTGGTAAAACCTATGTCAGTGCGGCTATTGCAAGAGAACTTACCAAAAAGACTTTAAAGTTAGCTTATTACAAAGCAGCCGTCAGTGGCTCTGACTGTATCGAGCATTCAGATGCAGGTTATGTAAGAGATCATGCTAACATCAAACAGAGTACTGAATCTTTATTATCCTACCTCTATGAAAAGCCTTTATCTCCACACTTAGCAGGTCGTGGTGAAAAGCGCTTTGCAAAATTAGATGTAATTTTAGAAAAGTTCAATGCCTTAAGAGAAAACTATGATTATGTGTTATCTGAAGGCGCAGGTGGCATCATCTGTCCTGTAGTATGGGAAAAAGACTGCCATTTAATGTATCTTGATATCTTAAAGGCAATGAAACTGCCTTGTGTAGTTGTAGCAGATGCAGGTCTTGGTACCATTAACCATACTGTACTTACTATTAGCTATTTAAAAGCTCATGACGTAAAGGTACAGGGCGTAATACTCAACAAGTTTGATAAAGATTCAATCATGCATCAGGATAACTTAAGTATGATTGAGCAGATCTCTAATGTAAAGGTTATTGCTACCTTAGCTCAAGGAGAGCAGGATCTAAAACTTTTAGACAAGAATATGGAAGATTACTTTGATGAATTCTAAAGAACTGATTGATTTTGATTTAAAGCATATCTGGCACCCCGCAGCACAGATGAAAGATTATGATTCTTTTCCACCTGTACCTGTAGTAAAGGGTAAAGGTCCATATCTTTATACAGCTGAAGGTAAAGAGATCTTGGATATTGTAGGATCCTGGTGGTGTAATCTTTTAGGTCACTGCAATGATGAAATCTCTGATGCTATTGCAAAACAGGCTCATACCCTAGAGCATGTAATCTTTGCAAACTTTACACATCCATGGGCTGTAGAGTTAACAAAAGAGTTACTGACTATCGTTCCAAAAGGATTAACTCATTTTAACTACGCTGATAACGGTTCATCATCTGTTGAGATGGCTTTAAAGATAGCTTTTCAGTATCAGCATCAGATAGGTCAAAAAGGCAGAACCAAATTTGCCTGTTTATCAGAAGGCTACCATGGTGAAACCATCGGTGCCTTATCTGTAGGTAGCATGGATTTATACAATTTAATGTATAAGCCTATGATGATGGATAACATACATATTGAAGCACCTGATATGTTCCGTCATGCTGATGATTACCCAGAAAAGTGTATCAAAAGAGCCAAAGAGTGCTTTGATAAATATGGTGACAAACTCTGTGCTTTAATTGTAGAACCTCTTCTACAGGGCGCAGGTGGCATGAGAATTTATCCAAAAGAGTACTTAAAAGCTTTATATGATCTGTGTAAAGAGCACGGTGTGCTCTTTATTGCTGATGAAATTGCAACTGGCTTTGGTAGAACCGGTAAATGGTTTGCCTGTGATCATGCCGGTATTACACCTGACATCATGTGTCTATCAAAGGCAATTACAGGTGGTTATATGCCAATGTCAGTAGTCTGCGTAACTGACAGTATTTATAACGCCTTTTTAGCAGATTACTCTGAAGGTAAAGCCTTCATGCACTCACACACTTATGCTGGTAACCCCTTAGCCTGTAGCTGTGCTTTAGCAGTAATTAAGATCTTAAAGCGCGATAACATCATTGAAAAAGCCAATGAATTAGGGGTGTGGCTCTCAAAAGAGTTTGAACAGCGCTTTATGCAGATAGATAAAGTAGGTGGTGTAAGACATATTGGTCTTATCAATGCTTTAGAGCTTGTAAAAGACAGAAAGACCAAAGAGCCATTTGATAGTTCTTTAAGATTAGGTTACAGAATTTACCAGAATGCACTAAAGAAAGGTCTGCTGTTAAGACCAATAGGGGATATCCTGTACTTTAATCCTCCATTGAACATCAAAAAAGAGGATCTTCAAAAGGCAATGGACATTGCTTATGAAGCAATAACCGAGGAATTGAGCAAGATTTAAGCAAAATTAAAAAAAAAATTAACCTCTCATTAACGTGCATTAAAAAGCCACTTTGAGAGAATTGCTTTGATTTTGTTTAAAATTACTACTTGCAAGAGTGCGTTATTATCTATATAATGCACTCACTTTCTGATGAGGATGCTTAGCTCAGTTTGGTTAGAGCATCTGCCTTACAAGCAGAGGGTCATAGGTTCGAGTCCTATAGCATCCACCATTTGAAAGTCTCCATAAAATTGGATGCTTAGCTCAGTTTGGTTAGAGCATCTGCCTTACAAGCAGAGGGTCATAGGTTCGAGTCCTATAGCATCCACCATTTAGCGACGTTAGGTCGCTTTTTTTATGCCTAAAATTTGGCATTCTTTATCAAATTTTTAAGTCCTCTCCTTAGTTCTTACACTATATTTTTAACCTGACAAAATTTCACCTAATTTAGTTTACTTACTGAAATATCTAATAAAAGTTCCGACGCCTTTGTCCCACTAAGCTCTTATTTTGGTTCTTACACTTTTTCAATTTGCAACGAAATTGTCGGATAATTTGTTCAATTTTTCAGTAAGTAAACTGTTGCTTTGAGGTTTTAAGGTGAAACTCGTAGTGTAAGAACTCTGAACTAGAGCTTTTGAATACCAGAATTAAAACTAAAAAGATCTGTTACTATTGTTTTGATCGTAGTTAATATGTGCAATTTGAAGTAGGCTACGAGAGCGCGTCACAATTCTCAAGAGAATACCTGCGTATGTACGGTCTTTCACCTAAAGAGGACATTAAGCAGTTAAGAAGTTCTCTTGCTTGAAAGTCTGAATGGACCAGTGGACAGATTAGCTAGATAGATTATAAGAATAGATGAGTTTATAGAACAGTTGAAAATACTAGTAGACTAGACAGCTCAAAAGAAAAGTCAGAAGGATAGAACATTCCTCTTAAACAAAAACATAAGGCTTGAATACATACATGCTCAAGCCTTAATTTTTGAGAAGGAACTAAATTACTTTAAGTATTCAGTTACGTTCTTCTCAATTCTTGCAGCAACATCCTGACCTTCAGCCTTTACGAACTTCTCGCCGGTGATGTGCTCATATAACTCTAGGTAACGGTCGCTGATTGAGTTTACGATCTCATCGGTCATCTCAGGAACCTGCTGACCTTCTTTACCCTGGAAACCGTTATCCATTAACCATTCACGAACGAACTCTTTTGATAACTGCTTCTGAGCTTCGCCCTTAGCAAAACGCTCTTCATAACCGTCTTTGTAGAAGTAACGGCTAGAATCAGGAGTGTGGATTTCGTCCATTAAGTAAATCTTACCGTCGTGCTTACCGAACTCATACTTAGTATCAACTAAGATTAAGCCACGCTTTGCAGCAATCTCGGTACCACGCTTGAATAAAGCTAAGGTGTATTTCTCTAATACAGCATATTCTTCAGCTGTAGCAAGACCCTTTGCGATGATCTCTTCTTTTGAAATATCCTCATCGTGGGTACCAATTTCGCCCTTAGTGGTAGGAGTGATGATTGGCTCTGGGAACTTCTGATTCTCTTTCATGCCTTCAGGTAGTTTTACACCGCAGATCTCTCTTACGCCACTCTTGTAAGCTCTCCATGAGCTACCGCATAAGTAACCACGAACAATCATTTCAACAGGGAAACCCTTGCACATTACACCAACGGTAACCATTGGATCAGGTGTAGCTAGTTTCCAGTTAGGGCAGATGTCTGTAGTTGCATCTAAGAACTTAGCAGCGATCTGGTTTAAAACCTGACCCTTGAAAGGAATACCACGTGGCAGAATTACGTCGAATGCTGAAATTCTGTCGGTTGCTACCATTACTAACTTTTCATCGTTGATGTTGTAAACATCACGAACTTTTCCGTGATAAACGCTCTTCTGGCCTGGAAA
>JBNMJE010000099.1:0-7401 GCA_050873645.1 Succinivibrio sp.
ACCTTCAAGCATGTCGTGGTATAAGACTTCTGCGTGATCTCCAAACATTCCTACTTGAACGTGGCTACCCACTTGCACAACTGAAGGATTTTTGTAAAAGAGAAGAATGGCAGTTCTTTTTAGTTTGCCATTAGATATGAGATCTAACCTTTTAAGCAATTCTTCATTAGATATATTTAGATCAGACTCGCTCATGCGTTTTCTTTGGAGAGCTTCTTTTCTGAAAATTCTAAAACTGTCTTCATCAAGATCATTAACAGAGATATTATCTACTGTGACATCTTCCCATCGAAAACCTGTTTTTCGTGTAATGAACTCGGTTAAAGCTAATCCTGTTAATTGCTGTTTTGTGCTACCACTTCGAACATGAAATTCTCCATGGTAACTAATAGGAAATGAACTTGGGGAGACTTTTATTTCAATATAGTCTAAACCATTCTTTGTTTTCTTGTTAACTTCAGCAAGAATACCTAAGCCTGACTGAATTTTATTAGGAAGATCTTCAAGCAATTTTTTACAGTTGTTTACGCCAACAACATTGCCATCATCATCCAAGCCAATATACAGAATTCCGCCTTGGGCATTTGCAAATCCGCATAACCATTTTAAATAATCGTCTTTCCATGTCTCTTTATATTCAATGTTTTGGCTTTCAGACATAAAACAACTCTCTTCATCAATAACGCATCTCAATCTGTTTACATCAGATTGCTGATTAAGATATATCTTTCTCGTGATGCGTTATTTCAACAAGTAAGACGATTTTTTGTAAAGTTAATTGCGCTAAATAGCAAGCTTTCTCTTGATGTACTGAATACTATCTGTGATGGTATTAGTATCTGTTGCAGAGGAAGCTGAGGTTACACACTTAAGACCTGCATGATCACCATCAATTAACTCACCGTAGCAGGTAAGAGGCAATACCTGACCTAAGACCTTAAGTCCCATGGACTTTAACTCTCTGTAAGCTGCAACAGTAAATTCAGCGCCTTTAGTATAAAGAGCCTGTACATCAGGACGTTTTTCTAAGACTTTTTGTACAATCTGACCGTAGGCTGTAGAAATGATATCTAAAGCTTCAGTTTGAGTTCTGTTGGTCTTTAATAGCATTTCCTGATATTCAGCTGACAGCTGATTGTTAACTTCCATATTGTCAGATACAGCAAAAGAGATGGTGTAGTTATTAAACTTAGTAGAGATCTCATCTACTACACGGTTAATCTCTGCATTACGGTGTTGCTGATCTTCTAATAACTCAAGATTATGTACAGTGACGATATTAACTTTCTCTTCAAGTCTTAACAGTTCAACCTGAGCTGAAATTAAAGGATTTACACCACCTACAATACCAAAGATCTTAGCTCCTGAAGCAGCTGTTGCAACTGACTTGGTTCTCATTACCTTACGAGCTAATGTAGCTGTAAATGGACCAGGGTCTACTGCTAAGAACTTAATCTTTGAGAGCACTACAGCATCAGCAATCATGTTGATATCTTCTTGTGAAGTACAGTCAAAGACGATAGCACGAGTTCCAGCATCAGCTAACTCTTTAATCTTTTGCGCAAGATTGTCAGTACCTTTTAAGAATTCTTTTAAGTGCAAAGGCTCTGCTTTGTACTGGAATTTTTCAGTGAACAGATCTGCTACACGACCAGATTCAGCAGGGTACAGATCTTCAAGGCCTGCTAAAGATTTCTGCAGAGGTTTACCGTCAACTAAGATATAACCGCCTACATTGGTTCTGCGCAGAGCAGGGAAAGCTGGCACTACAATAGCTACTCTATCAGGATCACCTAGAGCATCTAAAAGAGCTTCTGTTTCAGCGCAGGTATTGCCTCTCATAGCAGGGTCAATTCTCTTTGCATAAAGCTTTACGTCATCAGACTTTAAAAGCTTGGCAGCTGAGAACACCATCTGATAGCTCTGCTGAGCTGTCAGATTTCTAGAATTAGTTGAATACACAAAGCAGTCATACTTTTGTGTAATAGGATCTTTTAAACCGCGAGTACTCATTAAAGAGCAAACTGAGTTGCCGTTTTTCTCTAATAAAGAACCAACAGCTGAGCCGCCGGTGATTTCATCTGCAATCACTATACATTGTGGCATTATTATTTATCTCCTTTAGCCTAGAGTTGCAATCTTTGCACGCAGGGTAAGAATGCTTGAAGGTACAACAGACATTTCATCAACTCCAAGCTGAATTAATTTTCCTAGGAATTTCTCATCTGAGGCAAGCTCACCGCAGATACCAACCCAAATTCCAGCTGCATGACCATTTTTAACCGTAGTTTCAATCAGTCTTACCACAGCATGGTGGTATGGATTTAAGTAAGTTCCAAGATCTGCATTCTGTCTGTCAGCAGCTAATGTGAACTGAGTTAAATCATTAGTACCGATACTAAAGAAATCGACTAATGGAGCTAACTCGTCAGAGATTAAAGCTGCAGCAGGTGTTTCAATCATGATGCCGAACTCAACATCATCTTTAAAAGGAAGCTCTTGAGCAGTAAGTTCCTTTTTAATGTCATCGATAATTCTCTTGCATTCTACGACTTCTTCAACTGAAGTAATCATAGGGATCATGACAGAGAGGTTACCGTAGACAGATGCTCTGTAAAGAGCTCGTAATTGTGTTTTAAATAAGGCTCTGTTAGTAAGACACAATCTAATTGCTCTTACACCCATAGCTGGGTTTTCTTCAGGCTTTAGCATGAAGTATTCAGCGGTCTTATCAGCACCGATATCAAGGGTTCTGATAATGACCTTTTTACCGTCCATTCCTTTTAGAACATCTTTATAAATCTTAAACTGCTCTTCTTCTGTAGGGTAGTCATGAGCCTGCATGTAGATGTATTCACTTCTAAACAGACCGATACCTTCAGCATCTGAGGCTTTAATAAGATCAATATCAGCTAAAGAGCCAGAGTTTGCATACAGGCGAATAGTGCGACCTGAACGGGTCTTGGTTTCCTTACCACGATACTCTTCTAGATGAGAGTGCTGAACATCGTCAGTTTTCTTCATCTCGGTAAAGCGTAATAAGGTTGATTCATCAGGATCGATATAAACGTATCCTGAATTACCATCAACAATAGCCTTTTTACCTTCAAGATCTTCAGTTAACTCATCGCCGATGCAGACAATGGTAGGAATACCCATGGTTCTAGCAAAGATAGCAGTATGTGATCTAGTAGAACCTTTAGAGGTGATAATACCGGTAACTTTTTGGTTATCTAGCTGAACAGTCTCTGATGGAACCAAATCATCAGTTGCAAGAATTACAGGTCCTTTGTTATCAAAGGTAAGACCATGTTTTTTGAGCTTACCTGCATGCATCATCAGAATTTCTTTAACACGTCTTGAAATATCGATGACATCAGCTGCACGACCACGCATGTAGTCGTTATCCATTTCTAAGAACTGCTTTTCAAACTTGTGAGCAACCTTAGTTACGGCATACTCAGCATTAGCATGTTCTTTTTCAATGAGTTTATTAACAGAGGAGACATAGTCAGGATCATCTAACATCATCTGATGGATCTGGAAAACTACGGCATTTTGCTCACCTAGTTTTTCTAATGATGCATCATACAATGCGCTCAATTGAGAGATAGCATGAAGTCTAGCTTTTTCAAAGCGTTCGCATTCTGCTTTAGTATCTGAAACAGAAGTCTTTTCAAGACCAGTTTTAGCTCTTTTTAAGAAGCTAATAGTACCAAAGGCGATGCCTTTGTTGGCAACAGTACCTTTGAGCATCGAAATATTCTTATTTTTGCTGTTCAAGATATCACCTTTTGTCATTAGATAAGTCTTTAGATCATAAGGGTATATTCTGATTATATCTACAAATTTTCCTAAGTTAGGTGATAGGTATATAAAAAAAGAAGATTGAAGGTTAAATTTTAAGGTGTGCAGACATAGTTAAGGTGCTCTAAGTAAAAGATCTGTTGGTAAATGAGTCCTAGTGGAATGCGCTTGGAAGATGAACATGAATAAATGAACATGGATGAAAGAACTTGGATAAATGAACTTGGATAAGTTTGCAAAGATCTCTGAGTACACCTTCAAACCATTACACCTTCAAACCATATAGTGGCACAAAGAACTTAAATTGGCAGAGCTTATTCAGATTGAACATATGGCAAGTGCTCAAAGAAAAAAGCAAGAGTTTTAATTAGACCTATGGACAAGACTCTTAATATGGGATATCTTTATCACGTGTCCATTCAATGTATGCGGTAAATCCGTGCTTTCTTTTTTACGGTAAATCCACGTTTTCTACATTCTAAAGGACACTTTATCGGAAATTATCTTATCGGATATTATCGATTTTAAACTCAAACCTGTTTTACAGGTTTACTACATACCATGTGGAAATATTACGCATTACTGTCAGCTTTATTTGCCGCTCTGACAGCTATCTTTGCAAAAATCGGTGTTAAGGATATTAACTCAAACCTTGCAACCGCCATCCGCACTACTGTAATTTTATTTCTGACATGGGGCATAGTCTTTTTTACTGACAGAGTAAGTGAAATAAAAGACATCAGCCGTCATACTTGGTGTTTTTTACTACTCTCAGGAATTGCAACTGGTCTGTCTTGGCTCTTTTATTTTAAAGCTTTGCAGACAGGCGACGTCTCACGTGTAGCTCCTATTGATAAGTTAAGTGTAGTCATCACGATTTTATTAGCATTCTTTTTGTTAAAAGAACCTGTAAGCTCAAAGACCATAGTAGGTGCTCTGCTGATTACAGCAGGTAGTATAGTTATGTTATGGAACTAACTATACTGCAAAGTAATTCTGTTGAAAAAACAGCTTTGTAGCAGCTTAACTTTTGCTTATGTAAAGAGTAACCGTTTTATGTAAACGAGCGTTTACATAAGTTTAAGACAGCTTTGAAGAAGCTTAATTTATAAAGCACTTTTATCTGATTGCTTACAAAAGAGACTGTACAGACTGGAAGGATTATTTTATTTCCTTACTATCTTGAAGGTATTTCTTTTAATTCGTTACACTTACCCTAGATAACCAAATTTTCTAGGATAACCAAAATTGTCAAGATAACTTAGTTTTCCAAGATAACTTTGTTTTTCAAGATAACCAAAATCAAGGATTTTGTATGCAAGAGACTAGCTTACAGAACACACAAATGACTGAACCTGTAGAAATTAAAGTAGGTGTTGTAGGTGATGACAACGCACCATGGCTTTTCATCAAAGATGAACTTGCAAAAGACAATATCAGGATAACCTTAGTTGAGTTTAATGATTTCTTTACACCAAACAAAGCATTAGACAATGGTGAAATTGATCTTAATGCTTTTGAGCATGTAGCATTTTTGAATCAGGAAATTAAAGATCATGGTTATAAGTTAGCTCCTATCTGTTATACCTACTTAGATCCTATTGGTATGTACTCTAAAAAGATTAAACGTCTTGATGAGTTGAAAAAGGGTGACTCTATAGTCATACCATCAGATCCTAGCAATGGTGGACGCTCTTTATTGGTTTTAGAAGCTGAAGGCGTAATTAAAACTAATGTAAGCAAAGGGCAGATCCCTGATGTAGGTGATATTACAGAAAACAAGCTTGAGCTTAACTTTGTAAAGATAAATCCAGCTGACACTGTAAAGACATTAGATGACTATACAGCAGCTTTTATTAACGGTAACTATGCTTTTGAAAATGGCTTTATTGCAAATCGTGATGCTGTATGTCGTGAAAAGCTGTCACCTGACGATTTATCAACTCCTTTTGTAAAGGTATTGGTTGCAAGAGCTAAAGATAAAGATAGAGCAGTATTCAAAAAGGTAATCAGTGCATACCAGTCAAAAGGTTCAGCTCAAGTTTTAAAACAAGCTGAAGGTGGTGCTCTGATACCAGCTTTTACTTACTAGTGTCTTTTAGTAGCAACTTTTCATAGAGTAAGAAGTTATGGAAGCAAGATAAGCGCTTTTTTACCATGTTCTTAACATTAACGTTTTGTCATAAACTCTTGGAGGAAACATGTCTTTATATAAAACTGTATTAGTTACAGGTGCCTCAGCTGGATTTGGTTTAGCTATTTGTGAAAAGCTAGCAGGTGAAGGTTACAAAGTAATTGCCACAGCTCGTCGTCAAGATAAATTAGAAGCACTGGCATCTAAATATAAAGGTCAGATCTTTCCATTAAAACTTGATGTGACAGATACAGCCTCTGTTGATGCAATTATTGAGAAGTTGCCTGATGAGTTCAAACAGATTGACGTTTTAGTTAATAACGCAGGTTTAGCTCTAGGTCAGGACAAGGCTTTTACTTGTTCTTTAAAAGATTGGAATACCATGGTAGATACCAATATCAAAGGTTTACTCAATGTTACTCACAAACTACTACCTTTGATGGTTAAAAAGAACAAAGGCTATATCATCAATCTTGGTTCAACTGCTGGTGCATGGCCATATACAGGTGGCAATGTTTATGGTGGTACCAAAGCTTTTGTAGAGCAGTTTTCACGAAATCTAAGATGTGATTTAGCAGGTACTGCTCTTAAGGTTACTGTGATAAAACCAGGTCTTTGCTCAGATACAGAATTCTCAAATGTTCGTTTTAAAGGTGACAATGAAAAAGCAGCTGCTGTATACAAGGATGTTGAGGCAATCAAGCCTGAAGATATTGCTAATACAGTAAGTTACTTATTAAGCACTCCAGCTCACATGAACATCAACGAACTTGAAATCATGCCTGTATGTCAGACTTTCGGTGGTCTTGCAGTTACTAGAAATCTAAATTTAGATGAGAAGTAATTAAAGAAATTTAAAAAGGATGTAGGTATTCCTACATCCTTTGTTAGTAGGCGATAGCTGTTACGTCGCAGAGTGTAACTACTTAATCTTATTGCAAACTACAAGACAATCTTTTTTACAAAATACTATGCCATAAGCGTAGATCTCTGTAATCTTTGATTGTTTTGTAAATGGCAGTGCGTAGTTCTTATCTTCAATCTGAGCTAATGCCTTAGCTGCAAGATCATCCATCTCCACATCATTGGATGTAGCTTTAATCTCAATGATTACAGCTTTGGTATTACGCTCAGCTTTAAAGGTAATATCAGGATAACCATTACCTGCCTCATAGTTAGAATGGTATTCAGAGACAAGTTTTTCACAACTTGTAAAGATGCCATTTAGAAAACCATGATAGTAGTTCTCTAAAGGAGCTTTAGTTGCTGTATCTCTGATTGAGACATATTTTTGCAACATGTCAAAGATGATGTTTGTGATTTCTACCTGCTTGCCACAAGCAAAAGCATCAACTAACTTATTATGTAGATTATGCTTTACAAAATCAGTGCTAAATTTATCTTTAATGTTATTTATAAAACAATCTAATATTTCTAAATTAGGAATTCTTACAAAGACA
>JBNMJE010000100.1:0-7255 GCA_050873645.1 Succinivibrio sp.
AGGAGCTTTCACTAGAACCAACATCACTGAAGCTATCCACTCATTCGCTGGCTTTAGGCTTGACTGTGATCTGCTCACAGAGTCAGATTTAAAAGAAATGATTAAGCTGACGAAAAAGCCCTAAAAAAATTTTTTAAGGCCATTTTTACATTACTACATCTGTAAGGTAAATTTACCTTACAGTACAATAAGTTAGCTATAAACTGTCAAACTAAAGATAAATTTTTTGCTTTAGATTAAATCAATAAAAGAAAGTAGCTTTTTTTATTAGAAAAATCTCTTAAAAGAGAATAATTTATCTAAACCTGTAGTATAAATAATTTCAGTAGTTTTAGATTATTTGTGTTTTCAGTTCAAACCTTAGCCGTTTTGCTCTATTTTTTGCAGACACAAACTTACCATGCCAGATACAGTGTCTTCTCTTAAATTATCAGTAATTTCAATTTTAGGTAATAAAGCTTCTTCAGCTGCAGTTGAAATTTGTTTTTTTAGTCTTTCTATAAGACCTGGTTTTAAAGTTTCAGAATAAATAGCTACATAACCAGGGTTTAACACACACATCACAGCTCTAATGGTTCTGATAGCAAGATCGTCAGCCTGTAATGATTCTGATGGCAACACACCAACATCATTGTACATAGGAAAATATCGGATCTCTCCTGCCATACCGTCTTTACCCCGCAACACAGAGCCGTTATAGCAAAAACCACATCCTGGAATTTTGCCAGGAACTAAGATAATGCCACTTACGTATTCCTGGTTTTTGCAACGCTTGTAACAGCCTAAGGTTGCAGCATTGATATCTGTTTCAAAGAAAATAGGAATATTAAAGTGCTTTTCTAAATGACTTGATAATCTCTTTGATTGACTGTCATGGCGAATAGCACTGCCTACACGACCACCGACATCATCAGATGGCATGGAAACTCCAATAACAGAGATCTTAGGATGCCTTTCTACGTAGCGTTCCATACCAATCTTGAATTCATTAGTTTGAATTGAATCTTTCTCGTCAATTAACTCTTCACGGCGCTCAAGACACTCACCGAACAGATTATGAACAGAATAGCCTACATACTTGTTACCTGATCTTTTATATATAGATAGAATAAGTATCAACTTATTCATTTCATTAAATCTGTAGGTAGTAGCAGGTCTTCCATTAGGAATTGAAGACTTTCCTCCTTCTAACACCTCACCTGTAGCAATCAGTAAAGATAAAATCTTGTTTAAAGTAACCACAGAAAGACCTGTCATTTCTTTTAACTTAGATGCTGTACAGATCTGTTCGTTATGCAGAGCGCGTCTTACTAATTGCAGGTTTTGCTCTCGAATTTGTTTTGATGTGATGGTGACAGAAGATTCAATCATGTAGATACCACTAAATAAGTAAGCTAAAAGTTATTTTGTACAAAACTCATTATCAAAACTTGAAATATAGATCACGTAATTAACTTATGCATTCTATCTAGTATTGCTGAGTTTTAAAAATGAGTTATTAAACTACATTTAATAATAAAATATTTTTTTGTAATATTCAAATTTAATGAAAATTTCAAAAGCACGTTAGTGTATGCTTACTTTTACAAAAAGCATGTTTTTCATAGCGTTTTTGATAATTTTTGATTTTATATAGTAATTATATGTATTTGAAAACTTTTAACAAAAATTAACATAAATTTACACAAAAAACACTTAATTTAACTTATTTCTGACATTTTAGAAGTAGCTTAATCCCATATACATCCGGCATTTTTGAGTCACATTTTTTAAATTTTCATTTTTAGATAAATTTTCATAAAAACTGTTCAAAATATTTCATAAATTTGTCATTTTGAAAATTCCTACTAAAATTATTACATCGGTTTATTTAAAACCTTTTTACACACACTGCAAACGAGGAGCCTTAATGCTTCAGATTAGATTACATGGCCGTGGAGGCCAAGGTGTTGTGACCGCTGCAGAGATGCTGACTTTAGCCGCTTTCTACGAAGGCCACTATGCACAAGCTTTCCCAAGCTTCGGTTCAGAGCGTACTGGTGCACCTGTTGTTGCCTATGCTCGTATTGATAACAAAGAAATCCGCACTCATGAGCCTATTCAGGAACCAAACGTTGTATTGATTCAAGATAAGACCCTGTTAGGTGCAGTTGATGTTTTTGCTGGTCTTGATAAGAATGGATACGTTGTTATCAATTCAAAAGAAGATCCTGAAAAAGTTGTACCAGAGATTGTAAAGATGTTACCAAAAGGACACGTATTTACAGTTCCTGCAACTGATTTTGCTATGCAGAAGATTGGTAAGCCACTACCAGGAGCTCCAATGTTAGCTTCTTTAGCTGCTGTAACCGGCATCTTAAAGTTAGAGTCTGTACAGAAGGCTTTCCAGGCACGTTATCCAGGCAAGATTGGTGATGCTAACGCTGAGACTGCAGCTTTAGCTTATAACTTCATTAAAGAGGAGGCAAAGAATGCTTGAGCAGATCGAAGGATCATTAGGTGTAGCTAAGGCTGTTGCCCTATGTCGTCCAGGTGTTGTTTGTGCCTACCCTATTTCTCCACAAACTCACATTGTAGAAAATGTTGGTAAGTTTGTTAAAAACGGTACCTTAAAAGATTGTGACTTCTTAAATGTTGAGTCTGAGTTCTCAGCAATCTCTGTTGCAATCGGTTCTGAAGTTGGTGGTGCTCGTACATATACAGCTACTGCTTCACAGGGTCTGTTATACATGACCGAAGGTGTTTACTCAGCTTCAGGTTTAGGTCTTCCAATTGTTATGACCGTAGCTTCACGTGCTATCGGTGGTCCTATCAATATTTGGAATGATCATTCAGATTCTTTATCACAGCGTGACTCAGGCTGGTTACAGTTATTCTGCGAATCAAACCAGGATGCAGTTGATACTCATATCATGGCTTTCAAGATAGCAGAAGAAGTTGGTCTTCCAGTTATGGTATGTATGGATGGTTTCGTTCTAACTCACGCATTTGAAAGATTAGACATTCCATCACAGGAAATCGTAGACAAGTTCTTACCTGAGTATCAGCCACGTGAATACCTAACTCCTAAAGAGCCAATTTCTATTGGTGCTATGGTAGGTCCTGAGGCTTTCACAGAAGTACGTTTCTTACAGCAGCGTAAGATGGCTAAGGCTTTAAAGGTTATTGAGAAGGTAACTAAAGAGTACCGTGACTTAACCGGTTCTAAGTCAGGCGGTCTGTTAGATTGCTACAACTGCGAAAACGCAGATCTGAAGTTAGTAATCATGGGTTCTACTGTTGGTACTGCTAAAGACGAAATCGACAGATTAAAGGCTGAAGGCATCAACGTAGGTATTATTTCATTGAAGTCATTCCGTCCATTCCCTTATGAGGCTATGGCACAGGCTATTGGCGACACCAAGCAGGTTATCTGCTTAGAGAGAGCATTCTCATTTGGTGCACGCGGTATCGTATGTCCTGAGGTTAAGAGAGCTATGGAAGGCAAGAACTGCGACGTTAAGACTGTTGTTGCAGGTCTTGGTGGACGTCCTATCTTCGGTACTACTATCAGAGGTATCGTAAAGGATGCATTAGCAGGCAAGTTCACTGAAGAGTTCACTTGGTTTGATGTTAATGCTGACGTTCTGAACAGCTACACAGACAAGACTGAAGGTGTAACCTTCAAGAAGGGCCCTATCGCTCAGTCTGTTCTAGAGAAATCAGTTAAGGATTAGGCGGAGTAAACAATGTTAGAAAAGATTAAATTCTATCAGACAGGTTCTAATACCGTAGGTAACCGTCTGTTAAATCCTGCAATGCGCACCATCCAGTCATCAGCTGACCGTCCTAATGGCTTGATTTCAGGTCATAGAGCTTGTCAGGGTTGTGGTGAAGCATTAGGTACAAGATACGCAATTGATGCTGCAATGAAGGCAACTAATGGCAACATCATGGTTGTTAACGCAACTGGCTGTTTGGAAGTATTCTCAACTCCATATCCAGAATCAGCTTGGAGATTACCTTGGGTTCACTCTCTGTTCGGTAACACCGCTGCTGTAGGTTCAGGTTTAGCTGCAGCTGCTGCAATCCGTGCTAAAAAGAACGGTGACACTAATGTTCCACGTATCATCGCACAAGGCGGTGACGGTGGTACTACCGATATCGGTTTTGGTCCACTATCTGGTATGTTTGAGCGTAACGATGATGTTCTATATCTATGCTACGATAACGAAGCATACATGAACACCGGTGTTCAGAGATCATCTGCTACTCCTCCATCAGCTCGTACTGCAACCACTCAGCTAGTTGGTGATAAACCAGGTGCTGATTGGGGTAAAGGTAAGGATGTACCTTTAATTGCTATGGCTCATGGTATTCCTTACGTAGCAACTGCAACTGTAGCTGATTTACGTGATCTTGAGTACAAGGTTACCAAAGCAATGCAGTTCCATGGTGCAAGATTCATTCAGATCTTAGTTCCATGCCCATTAGGTTGGGGCTTAACCTCAAATTCAACAGTAACCGTAGCTCGTATGGCTATGGAGACTGGTTTCTACCCTGTTTATGAAGCTGAATACGGCAAGATCACCTCTGTAAGAAAGATCCGTCAGAAGCAGCCTGTAATCAACTATCTGAAGATGCAGCGTAGATATGCTCACTTGACTGGTAAGAAAGCAGATCCTAACGTAGTTGCAAGACTACAGGCTCTTTGCGATACCAATATTAAGAACTTCGGTCTGTTAGGTGATGAGGAGCCAAACGGCACACCAGTTGCAATTCAGGCTTACGAGCGTAACTCTGCTGTTTAAGGAGATAGTAAATTATGTTACAAAAAGCTTTTGCTGTTACCCTTGATCCAGCAACATCTTTAAGAAACCACACTGGTTCATGGCGTACATTGCGTCCTGTTAATGTGTTTAAGCTACCACCTTGCAACAATCAGTGCCCTGCTGGTGAGAATATTCAGCAGTGGTTATTCTATGCAGCAGAAGGTGACTATGAGCACGCATGGAGAATTTTAACTGAGGAAAACCCATTACCAGCATGTATGGGTCGTGTTTGCTATCACACCTGTGAAGGCAAATGTAACCGTGGCTTCTTAGATGAGAGCGTAGGTATTAACTCAGTTGAGCGTTTCTTAGGCGATTATGCTATTGAGCACAATCTATCATTCAAGCGCCCTGCTCGTGAAACTGGTAAAAAGGTATTAATCATCGGTGCAGGTCCTGCAGGTTTATCTGCAGCTTATCAGTTACGCCGTTTCGGCCACACTGTACACATCGTTGAGATGGGTAAAGAAGCTGGCGGTATGATGCGTTATGGTATCCCTGTATATCGTTTACCAAGAAACGTCTTAGATGCTGAAATCAAGCGTATCACTGATATGGGCGTAACCATTGAGTGTGGTCGCAAAGTTGAAGATATCGAAGCTGAGAAGAAGAACGGCAAATATGATGCTGTGATCTTAGGTTTAGGTGCTTCAATCTCAACTAACGTTGATATTCCTCAGGGTGATACCAACCACGTCTTAAATGCTCTGAACGTTTTAGGTCAGATTGAGACTAACGGTGACATCGAGATTGCTCGTAAGGTTGCTGTTTACGGTGGCGGTAACACTGCAGTTGACGTTGCTCGTTCATTACGCAGAATTGGTGCTGAGCCTATCATCGTTTATCGTCGTAACCGAGACAAGATGCCAGCTAATGCTGAGGAAATGGATGCAGCTATTGCAGAAGGCATTCAGGTTAAGTGGTTATCAACCATCGCATCTGCTTCAAAGGATTCTTTAAAGATTGAGAAGATGGAGTTAGACGAGAACGGTAAGCCACAGCCTACTGGTCAGTATGAAGAATTACCTGCTGATGCAGTTGTTTTAGCTATCGGTCAGAATGTTGATAAGTCAGTTCTAACTAAGTTATCAGATCTGAAGATGGATAAAGACAACGTAATCATCGACGAAGAGACTAAGATGACTTCAATTGAAGGTATTTTTGCCGCAGGTGACGTTGCAACTAAGGACAGAACAGTAACTCATGCTATCGGCATGGGTAAGAATGCTGCTCGTGGCGTAAATGCATACTTAAACGGTCAGACTTACAAGAAGCCTGAGAAGCACGAAGTTGCAAAGTTTGAGGATATGCATCCTTGGTACTACACCGATGCTCCTAAGACTGTTCGTCAGGAACTAGAAGTAGCACGTCGTTCAAATACATTCGATGAAGTTCAGTTTGGTCTAACCGAAGAGAATGCAATTTTTGAGGCACGTCGTTGTCTGTCATGCGGTAACTGCATGGAATGTGATAACTGCTACGGTGTATGCCCTGATAGCGCTGTGGTAAAACTAGGTGCTGGTAAAGGCTATGAGTTCAACTACGACTACTGCAAGGGTTGTGGTGTTTGTGCTCAGGAATGCCCTTGCGGTCACATTAGAATGATCCCAGAGCAGATCTAATAAGTTTGTAATCTAATCACAAGCGGTTTACGTCTTTTTGAGGTAAGCCGCTTTTTTGTTGGTATACTGTGCAAGAACAGATGTTTGTAAGATTAGATGTTTAACTTAATCTTGCTATGTAGCACTCAGATATCAAAACAAACATATCATCATGAAAATTGATTTTAACTACCTATCATACCAAATTAAGAGCCACTTATACTCTGATTTTAAGAGTAATGAGATAGCCTCATTACTGAATGATTTAGAGCCTGAGAAGTATCTTCAAGAATATGTCTTGTCCCTGCATTTACATAAGGAAAATGAAGACAAGGTAAGTTTACGTTTAAGGCATATTCTTGAAAATGCTAAAAATGAACACGTACCTTTGAGCATTGAATATGAGCCTTATGCTAATGAAGAAGAAGCATATCTGGCTCGTCAAAGATACATCAATGTATTAGTCCAAAAAGAACAGTTATTGTCTTTTATAAGCAAGTCCATTTTTCTTATGCTAATAACCGCCGTTTGTCTTTTAGTTATCTTTATTGCTAATTCATAGTTATACAAGAACTAAAAGATGACTTAACTATTAAGATATATATGAAAAGAGACAAGAGAAAAAAGTTAGATAGAAGCAAGAATTGCATTCACTCTCGTATCTAGCCTATACAATATCCAGACTTCTTGAAGAAAAAGAAAGATAAATAGTCACTTTATCAGCATAAACAAGCCTAATATGATTTTGGTTTAAATTTGAAGATTCATCTAGTACATAAAGTGTAAAAGTCAACAAAAATAAACTGAAATTTCACTTTGCTCACACTTTAAATAGAATGTATA
>JBNMJE010000101.1:0-7223 GCA_050873645.1 Succinivibrio sp.
GGTAGTGCAACGTACGTTTGTGTGAGAGTAGGTCACTGCCAGGCTTCCCTTTGCGCGGAGCGGTAGTTCAGCTGGTTAGAATGCCTGCCTGTCACGCAGGAGGTCGCGGGTTCGATCCCCGTCCGTTCCGCCACTTATCTTTGAAGGCCCGAACATGTGTTCGGGTTTTTTCGTTTTTACAGCATCACTTTTATGTTCAAGTTTCTATTTTCGTTTTGTATAGGAATTTGCCTTCTCTGTACCTCATGCTCAGTTCAGAATTTATCTGATGAAGAGCTATATGCTAATGCAGTACATGACTCTCAAATAGTTAAGAGATCAAAGCTTCATGATCTAGTGACATTAAATCTGGATGATCCTTCTGTTATTTACATTGGTAACAAGGTTCTGATGGCTACTTTCCATAATGCACCTAAGTTCTATCAAAAAGACCATGATGAGAAGCTTTCTATAAATGCATTGTGGCTTGTAAGTTATAAAGAACTAGAAACTAAACTGTCGAAAAATTCTAACTGCTCAAATAAGAGAATTATTCAAATACTTGGAGCTAAGGTAGGCTCTTCATATTCTCATTTAAGCTTGCTACTTATTGATCCTAATAAACTGATTAGACCTGCTTACTTGCAAGATCCTTTTGTAAATGCAATGACCTTGACGTTATCTACAAATGATAAGAGTTTTGAACGTTGGTTTAACGACATGAAATCAAAGCAAGATTATCCGTGGACTGCTTTAGGTTATACCTATGATTGGGGATCGCATGGCGATGTTTATGGATTGTCTGAGTTTATTTTACGCAAGAACGACTATTACCATGTTGTTGAATCTACAACAATGGATAATTTCATTGCCTATGAATGTAAAGTTAAATATTAGCTCTTTGATTTTGTAGATTTTAATATTAGTGATAAAATCAAAGGCATTCTATTAATCCAACATAAATACAAAAATAAACATAACAATAATTAAATATTAATAGGTAAGATCCCTTAAGGTGAACTGCCTTGAGGTTATTTGATTATATGGAGATTGTTCTATGCCTATTAACATACCTAATGACTTACCTGCCAGGGCTGTTTTAAATTCAGAACAAGTTTTCGTAATGACAGAAGAGAGATCATGTCATCAGGATATCCGTCCTTTGAATCTGCTCTTCTTAAACTTAATGCCTAAGAAGATTAATACTGAAATTCAGTATATGAGAAAACTCTCTAATACTCCTTTGCAGGTTAATATCACTCTGCTAAGAGTGGATGATCATGTTTCAAAGAATACTCCTCAGTCTCATATGGATAACTTCTATAAAGAATTTGAGGATATTAAAGATCAAAGATTTGACGGCATGATTGTAACTGGTGCTGCTTTAGATCAGACTGAATTTAAGGATGTAACCTACTGGGAAAAGTTAGAAAAGATCTTACTGTGGAGTAGCAAGAATGTGACCTCAACTCTATTCTCTTGCTGGGGTGTAGCTGCTGCTCTGAGAGTTTTCTATGGTATTGATATCATCTTTAGAGAAGATAAACTCTCAGGTATTTACAACATTAAGTTATCTGATGAAGTTGATACTCTAACTCGTGGCTTTGATGATGTTTTCCATGCACCAATCTCAAGATATTGTGATTTCCCATTAGATGTCATCAAAAAGAAAACTGATATTAAAGTATTAGCTTCAAGTGATGAAATTGGATTATATCTTGGTGTATCTAATGACGGTCGTCAGGTTTACGTATCAGGTCATCCTGAGTATGACGTTGATACTCTGTTACAGGAGTTTACACGTGATACTGATGCCGGCAAAAATCCAAAGATCCCTGTAAACTATTTCCCTGATAATGATCCTTCTAAAGCACCTAGCTGCACTTGGAGAGGACATGCAAGCTTGCTGTTCTGCAACTGGATCAACTATTACGTATATCAGGAAACTCCTTACGATCTTTCTGTAAAACCATAATTGAAAATAAGGCTAATAAGGTGTGACTTTATTAGCCTTATTTTCCTCAAAAAGTAAATTTGATTTACGGATCATTTGCGGTAAACGCTCCTTTCTCAATAATAGTGTCGTTAACTCATCAAAACTTAAAAGAGTTGTCTTAAATTTGCGATTTTTCATGTACAATAATTGCGCTAAAAGTGAGATAAAGGTGAAAAAGTGACAGGTTTTAAAACTGCAAAGTTCAAAATTTCAGGCGGAAAGGCACTAGACGGTGAAGTAAGAATTTCTGGTGCAAAAAACGCAGCTCTTCCAATTCTATTATCAACCATTCTAACTGATGAAAAAGTATGTTTAAAAAACGTACCTGATTTGGCTGATGTAAAGACAAGTTTCAAGTTGTTACAAGATCTTGGTAAAAAGTGTGAATACAACCAAGAAACAGGTGAAGCTGTTATCGAAAATGGTGTTACTAACCATGTAGCTTCATATGAACTAGTAAAGACTATGAGAGCTTCAATCATGGCTTTAGGTCCTCTTGTAGCTTACGCTGGATCTGCTGAAGTATCTTTACCAGGAGGTTGTGCTATTGGCGCAAGACCTGTTGATCTGCATATTAAAGGTCTTCAGGAGATGGGTGCACAGATCAAGCTAGATGATGGTTATATTAAAGCTACAGCTATTGGTTCTGGTCGTCTTCATGGTGGCAATATCATTATGGATAAGGTATCAGTAACAGGTACTGAGAACTTAATGATGGCTGCTACTTTAGCCGATGGCGTAACTATTATTGAGAATGCTGCTTTAGAGCCAGAAGTTGTAGATTTAGCAGATTGCTTAAATAAGATGGGCGCTAAAGTAAAAGGCGCTGGCACCAAGAGAATCGAAATTGAAGGTGTTAAAAAGTTACACGGCTGTGAGCACAGTGTAGTGGCAGACAGAATTGAAGCAGGTACTTACTTAATTGCAGGTATTGCAACTCACGGTATCGTAACTTGTTTAAATACCTTACCTTCAACTCTAGAAGCTGTATTACAGAAACTACGTCAGGCAAATGCAATTATTACTGTAGATGGTACTTCAATTACAGCAGATATGAGAAATCGTCAGATTAAGCCTGTGGATGTAGTAACTGCTCCACATCCTGGTTTCCCAACCGATATGCAGGCACAAATCACCGTTTTAAATGCTTTAGCTGACGGTGTAAGCTCTGTAACCGAGACCATCTTTGAGAACAGATTTATGCATATTGCTGAGTTAATCCGTATGGGTGCACATCTTGAGATTAAGGGTAATACCGTGATCTGCGAAGGTGTACCAGGACTTAAGGGCGCTCAGGTAATGTCATCTGATTTAAGAGCTTCTGCTTCATTAGTGATTGCAGGCTTAGCAGCAGAAGGCACCACTATCGTTGACAGAATCTACCACATGGATAGAGGATATGAGCACATCGAAACCAAAGTTGGCAAGCTTGGCGGTGTGATAGAAAGAATTTACTAGAATGTTTGATTTAACCCCTTACAACACTTTTGGTTTGGCTGTGCAGTCAAAAGACGGCGTAGTCATAAGCAGTCTTGCAGATTTAAAGAGAGTTCAGGCTGACAATGTCCTCATCTTAGGACATGGCTCAGATGTTCTTTTTACTGATGATTACAATGGAACTGTTCTAATCAATCAGATAAAGAGTCTTTCTGTTGAAAAAGATGGCGATAAATATATCGTCAAAGCAGGTGCTGGAATTGTTCTGGACTCTCTTATTGAAAGTCTTATCTCACAGAATATCTTTGGACTTGAAAATCTGTCATCTATTCCTGGTACTGTAGGAGCTGCTCCAATTCAGAATGTAGGGGCTTATGGAGTTGAAATCGGTGATGTCATTAAAGAGGTCGTAACTTACGATCTTCAACGCCATATCACACAAACATTTTCAAAAGAAGAATGTGAATTCGCTTATAGATCATCATACTTTAAAACTCATAAAAGCAGACCTTTAGTAATCACTCAGGTGGTGTTCGAGTTAAGTTCTAAATTCTCTCCAAAACTAATTTATAAAGGCTTGTCAGGAGAGACCTTTGCAACTGCAAGTGACTTAAGAAATAAGATTGTGTCTTTACGTAAAGAAAAGTTACCAGATCCTAGCTTAGTAGGAAATGCCGGTAGTTTCTTTAAAAATCCAATTGTAGAAAAGTCTGTAGTTGATGCTTTACGTCAAAAGTATGATTCCATCCCTGTATATGAAGCAGAAAATGGATTGTTCAAACTGGCAGCTGGCTGGTTAATTGAGAAGGCTGGTTGCAAAGGCATTACTCATGGCAATGTAGGTACATGGGAAAAGCAATCTTTGGTGATTGTAAATAGAGGTAATGCTAAACCTCATGAAGTTGTAGCTTTAGCTAAATACATCATGGCTGAAGTATTAAATAAATTTAATATCAAACTCGAACCTGAGGTAAGAACCTATGGTTCAAAAGGAGAAATTTCTTGGGACACTCTGTAGGCTTTTTAAAATTAGTTAAACTGTTAAACTCTGCTAATGATCTTTCATTAAAAAAAGAAGTTATCAAAACTGCTTTAGATGTATCTGATGCAGAGCTACAAGGCCTGTCTGAGAAATTAGCTTCTTTGGGTATTAAACTATCAGATGATGGTGATTCTCTTTCATTAAGCTGTAAAGTAGATCTTTTAGATGACAGTTCAATTTTCAAAAGAGTAAGTGGAGCTGGCAGAATTGAGATCTTAGAGACTGTCGATTCAACTAATACCTACATGCTCAAAAACGCAAGATTTCTAGCATCAGGCGATACAGTGATTGCCGAATGCCAAGAAGCAGGTCGTGGTCGCAGAGGCGGTCGCTGGCACTCTACCTTTGGTAAGCAACTTACCATGTCTTTATGCTACATCTTTGATGACTTTACTAAATTAGAAGGTCTGTCTGTAGGTATCGGTGTAGCTGTAGCTCAAGCGGTTGAGCGTTTTGGTTTTGAAGATATCCTTTTAAAATGGCCAAATGATATTTATAAAGATCATAAAAAGTTTGGCGGTATCTTAATTGAGACTGTACCTCATAAAAATAAAATTAAAGCTATCATCGGTGTAGGTTTGAATGTCTATGCTGATGAATTTAACAATATCGACAAAGAATATACCTCTATCTTTGAAACTCAGCCTGAAGGCTTTAAGAGAAATGATTTAGCTGTACAGTTAATCAATAACATCAAAAAAGTTTGTCATGAATTTAATGCTGACAATAAGAAGATGATCATTGAGTCATTCAAGGCTCGTGATGAACTTTTAGGCAGAAATATCAGAGTAGAAAACGAGCAGGGAACTTTTGAAGGAAGAGCTGCAGGCGTTGATCCACACGGTTCATTGCTCTTAGCTTCAGAAGATAACGTGATTTCAATAAGATCAGGTCATATTACCTACTTACAGTAGTAGGTTTGCAAAAACTCTTAGTGGCTCAAGTTTGAGCTACTAATAGTCAAAACAGATTGTCTAACGTCTTCTCTTAGAGGCGTTTCTTTACTTTAAAAACTCTTCAATACTTCTATTTACGCAAGTAGATCTCTTCAATATGGTGATCAGGACCTTTCTTTAAGATTAAGTTTGCTCTATTTCTACAAGGTAGAATGTTTTCCATTAAATTTACATGGTTAACTGCTTCCCAAATGAGCTTGGCAATGCTTGCAGCATTGTCATCAGACAAATGAGCATACTTGTTAAAGTAACAGTTTGGATCAGAGAAAGCCTTTTCTTTTAGCTTGATAAATCTGTCTATATACCACTTCATCAGATGCTTTTCGTCAGCATCAACGTAGATAGAGTAATCAATATAGTCAGAGATAAATGCTTTCTTTCTGTATTCTGGATATTCAGTACCGTCCTGCAGTACGTTTACACCTTCTAAAATTAAGACATTAGGTCTGTCGACGACTGTAAATTCGTTAGGCACAATGTCATATGTTAGGTGTGAATATACAGGAACCTTTAGATTTGGTTTTCCTTCTTTTACATCTAATAGGAAGTTAATTAGCCTTTTAACGTCATATGATGCAGGGAAACCTTTTTTACCTAAGAGCATATGATCTTCAAGATACTTATTAGGATATAAGAATCCATCAGTAGTAATCATTGCTACTTTAGGTTTACATGGCCAGTCTTTAATAAGTTCACTTAAAAGTTTTGCGGTAGTAGTCTTACCGACAGATACTGATCCTGAAATAGAGATGATGAAAGGAACAGAATCCATAGGAGAGCCTAAGAACTTCTGTATTACTGCTAGGCGATCGTGGCGACTGATGTAATACATCCTAAGGAGGCTTGATAGAGGAAGGTAGATGTTTTTTACTTCGTCTAAAGACAATTTATCATTAAAAGCAAGAAATCGACCTAGATCGGCTTCGGTGAGGGTAAGCTTTTCAGATGAATGCTTAAATGAAGCCCAGGTTTGCGGGTCAAACTTTACAAAAGGAGAAGCGATATCTTCGTTTATCATGATAATTGAGCCAAAATAAAAACAGTGAGATTTTATCATGCTAGGGACTAAGTTTGTAGTAAAAGAGATAACTTTGTTCGTGTCATCAAGAGATTGTCTAAGTAGATTGACAATCCGAATGGGAAATCTGATGAAAATTGCATAGGAATTTCAACAAAATTAGAAATCAAAGTAAGAAGGAAAATAAAAAATCGCTCAAATATTTTGAATTCTTAATGAAAGCAGGTGATTTTTATATAAAAATCCGAGAATTTGAACTGGTTAAA
Source organism: Succinivibrio sp. (assembly GCA_050873645.1). Classification (GTDB taxonomy): domain Bacteria; phylum Pseudomonadota; class Gammaproteobacteria; order Enterobacterales; family Succinivibrionaceae; genus Succinivibrio. The sequence goes on from JBNMJE010000101.1 coordinate 6,695, forward strand.
AAAGGCTAAAATAAGCGATTTTAAAAAAAAGTTAAAAAAATATTAAATTTTTTCTTGCATTATCAATTAAGTTTTAATATCATAATCCCCGCTGTCGCAAGACAGTGACGTAGTTGGTCCGGAGACGGGCTAATTATGGAGGGGTTCCCGAGTGGCCAAAGGGATCAGACTGTAAATCTGCCGGCTCTGCCTTCGAAGGTTCGAATCCTTCCCCCTCCACCACTTCCCAAATATTTTCTCCGGTAAAATTACAAATTCCATTGCGGGCATCGTATAATGGTTATTACCCAAGCCTTCCAAGCTTGAGATACGGGTTCGATTCCCGCTGCCCGCTCCAGTTTTGATTCATCAACGCTGTGAGCATAAACATACTGTTCACATAGGATTGAAAAATGGCAAAAGAGAAGTTTGTCCGTGGCAAAGTTCACGTAAACGTAGGTACCATTGGTCACGTTGACCACGGTAAGACCACTTTAACCGCAGCTATCACAACTGTATTAGCAAAGAAGTACGGTGGTGAGGCAAGAAA
>JBNMJE010000102.1:0-7022 GCA_050873645.1 Succinivibrio sp.
AAACAGAAAAAAGGCTTTGATGTAATAATGAGATATTAGTCACACTGATTTTTTTAAGAGCATGGTGAGTTGCAAGAACTCATCGTTTTATAAATTTACCCATCACAAATTAAATTTTGTGGTGGGGTTCTGAATAGTTACTCCAATTCAATCGACAGTGAACAGCAATTTTGGTGGTTATAACTGAAATTGCTGTTCAAATTTTTGTTTCATAATATTTGTCCAGCCTTTCTTTTTAGTAATCATTCTTTACAAATTACCTACAAATCACCTTACAACAGCCTTAAAATCGCTTACAACCTTTAAAAAATAATTAAATTTGCTACAATAGCTCCAAAATTTTTTAACGTTGAAAATGAAATTATGCAAGAGTCTATTTTACGTAAATTAGAAGCTCTAGTAGAGCGTCATCAGGAAGTTGAGCAGTTATTAAGCCAGCCTGATGTTATTGCCGAACAGGACAAATTCCGTGAATTAAACCGTGAATATTCACAATTACAAGTAACTGTAACTTCATTTAAAGAATACACCACAGCATCAGAAGATCTTAAAGAGATGGAAGAGATGCTAAAGGGTGATGATCCTGATATGAAGGCTATGGCTGAAGAAGAAATTGGCCCTACTCAGGAAAAAGTTGCAAAGTTAGAGCATGAATTACAGTTATTACTGTTGCCTCATGACAAGAGAGATGATTGTAACTGCTTCTTAGAAATCCGTGCAGGTACCGGTGGTGATGAAGCGGCTTTATTTGCAGGCGACCTCTTTAAGATGTATTCACACTATGTGGACTCAAAGGGCTGGCAGTTAGAGATTGTTTCAGAATCTGAAGGTGAAATGGGCGGTTATAAAGAACTTATCGCTAAACTTTCAGGTGAAGGCGCCTACGGTTATATGAAGTTTGAGTCAGGTGGTCACCGTGTTCAGCGTGTGCCTGTAACTGAAACTCAGGGCCGTGTTCATACCTCAGCATGTACTGTGATGGTATTACCTGAGATCCCTCCTGCTGAAGCTCCTGTAATCAATCCTGCTGATTTAAGAATTGATACATACCGTTCATCAGGTGCTGGTGGTCAGCATATTAACAAGACCGATTCTGCTATCCGTATTACTCACTTACCAACTGGTATTGTAGTTGAGTGTCAGGATGAGCGTTCTCAGCATCAGAACAGAGCTCGTGCAATGGAAGTTTTATATTCACGTTTAGCTCAGTTAGAAGAAGATAAGCGAAATGCTCAGGCAACTGAGATGCGTCACAGCATCCTATCCTCAGGTGACAGATCTGACAGAATCAGAACCTATAACTTCCCACAAAGCCGTATTACAGATCATAGAATTAACCTGACTGTATACAGACTGGATGAAGTTTTATCAGGTAATCTTGATCTTATCTTAAAGCCAGTTATCGAAGAGTTTAAGGCTGAGCAGTTAGCTCAGATGGCCTCTCAAGGCGCACTCTAGTGCAAAGTATAGCTTTGGCTTTAAAAGGCGCTAGGACAACTCTTAGCGCCGCTTCAATAGAGAGTGCATCACTAGATGCCTCTTTACTCCTCTCTTATCTTACCCATTACACTAAAGTTCAGTTAATAACCCATGACGATGAGCTATTAGATGATGCTCTTTTAGCTAGATACAATGCCTTAATCGACAAGAGATCTAAAGGCTATCCTGTGGCCTATATTCTAGGTTATAAAGAGTTTTGGGGCTTAAAGTTAAAAGTAAATGAGTTTACTTTAATTCCACGTCCTGATACTGAAACATTAGTTCAATCAGCTCTTGATTGTAAGGTAACAGGTAATGTACTTGATATGGGAACTGGCTCTGGTGCAATTATTCTTGCCTTAAAGTCTGAGTTAAAAGATAACATCAAAGCTTATGCCTGTGACTTTTCAGAAGGTGCAATAGACGTCGCTAAAGAGAATGCTCAGAGCTTGAAGTTAGATGTAGAATTTATAAAGTCTGACTGGTTCAGTTCTATAGATAAGTCTATAAAGTTCTCCATGATTGTCTCAAATCCTCCTTATATTGAGGACAATGATTCTCATTTGACCGCATCCTCTCTGCCTTTTGAACCTATTACTGCTTTAACCTCTGGTCCTGATGGCTTAGATGACATTAGAATCATTGTGTCAAAGGCTAAAGACTATCTGCTAAATGGAGCTCCTTTGCTTTTAGAACATGGTTATATGCAAGGGCAAAGTGTTCAAGCGATCTTTAAAAAAGAAGGCTACGACAGGGTGGCTACAATAAAAGATCTTGAAGGGCGCGACAGGGTAACTTTAGGTTATAAAGCCTGAAAAGAAAAACGGTATTAAGATCTCTCTTAATACCGCTCAATTCCTTATGTTTGTTTGATCTGTTTAGATTTAAAATCTATGGTAAGTATTATAAGTATTTGAAATTTAAAAAATTTGATGTACATACAAATTTTGAAAGATTTCATAAAAAACTCAGCTTTTTTTGAGAGCTCCCATCTACAAAAGAGATTCTTACAAAAGAGAGTCTTTTATAAAACATTACCTGAATGTCAATTGATATACATTAGCAATGCGCCTTTTTTACTCATAAGCTAATGATCTATCACAGAATAATCACATCCTCTTTTTAAATTCTCTCTATCTTTGTTAAGATTAAGCCTGAACGATTAACCGAGATTTTTAAAATGAATATTTTTGATAATAACTATCCACAATACCGTTATGCTGAAGACAAAGCTTCACAAAATAACGACAATTTAACTTCTGAATTAAAGTATGTATTACATCTTGAGAAGATGTTTGCAGGCAATGAGTCTTTCTCATGCATCTATTGCACTTTGTTAGCCAACTTTTTAATTAGCGTTGAAAAAGACTTAATTAAGAAAGATAAGCATATTGTAGAAGGCTTAAAAGAGCTAGTAATCAAGTACTTTACTCAATTAAAAGCAATTCCTGATTATGCCTCTTTAACTGCTGATATTTCAGAGAACTCAGATGTTGTAAGAAGCAGTACCTGTTTAGTGCTTCAACTAGCAGAGCAGGGCTTAATGTTACAAGGTGTGAACATTAAATTTGCCGATGTGTTTGACACAAATCCTGGCAATATGAACATCACCATTAAATCATCCAAAATCAGAGTAACCGAGTTTGGTCAGAACTTCATTCATGATTATGCAAGAATTCTAAGGTTAACAGATGATTCTGTTAAACATGAAAAGATGGCATCTTTATTAGGTGACGTAATTAAGATCCTGATGAGTATCTATGACAACAGAAATTTGAAGGTTAGATAAGCATCTAAAAACTCAGAATTGACCCTTAGATTTGATTTCTTAAGGATTTTACCTAGATTAAATTCTCTATAGTGACAGGTGTTTTATGCAAGATCCGTTTGAACAACTAGATATAGAATTTTCAAAAAAGATAATGTCTAAGTTCCAACATGAAGAATCCTACGTTAGTGCTTTAGTGGATACTTTTTCTAAAAATGAAAAATATGCACTAATTCTTGGGGCAAGTCTGAGCACACTGTTCAAAAATTTGCAAAAAGGTAAGTGGAAAACCAAAGACAGCATCAAGGTAGACTTCTTAAATTGCGTGAAGTCTTATACAGAGCCTTTTAGCTTTGATCCTATCGCAGAGACTGACAAAGAGAAAGTTGCTTTTGACCTTTACATCATTGCTTTGCAGATAGTTTCAAGACTTGAACTAGTTGATGGTATTGGTATTGATTTTAGAAACTTTGATGAAAAGAATGATAACCTCCACATTGTTATAAAACCTTCAAGATTAGGCGTTACTGAAGAAGGCAATGATTTTACCATTGATGGTAAGTTTTTTGATTCTCTTCCAGATAAGCTCAATCCTAAAGATCCTGAATATAAAGACAAGCTCTTAGATGTTTGCGATACTTTTATGGAAGAGCTAGAAGAATTTTAGTGTTTTATATTATTCAATGTGCAAGATAAAAGCACAAAACAGGTTTTATATTATGTCAAAAGGTAATCGTAAAATTGGTAATTTTGATGTAGACACTATGCGTGCAGCTGTATCTAATATGATGTCTGATCCTGACATGATGGATGATATTAGAGATATGGGAAATAGGGTTTTATGTCGCTTAAGCAAACAGATTGAGGATTTTAAACAAATAAAAGCTAAGCTTTTAGAAGATCCTGCTTTTGGATCTACTTATGCCATTAGTACCTGCGAATTGTTGTGCAATATCAAAAACAAAACTTGGAAAACACAAGCTGATATAAAAGAAAAATTTTATGACAAGATTAAACAGAGTTTAAAAAATTTTGGTGGTGAAAAATATCAGAACGAGGAAGTTTTAAAGAAGGAAGCAAAGTCTTTTTACAACCTCATATTGTTAAATCTAACTCAACTGTTTTTGCTAGAAGGTGTTTTTATCACCAACAAAGATATAGACTATGTTTCTGTATTCGATGTTAATTTGAGCATAGTCATAAAGCCAGCTAAATTATCTATTAATGATGAGGCAAAAGACTTATGTAAAGATATTGACGAGATAAAGAGAGCAAATTCAGGTGCTGAGCAAAATCAGCAAATTATCAAAGCTGTTGAAAATCTTCTTGAAAATAACATTAAGAAAATAATTCATGACTATAATTTTATGAAAGGTGGCACTCCTGAAGGTGTGTTATAAAACAGGTAACTACGCTTACTAGGAATATATGATGGAAAAAATTGATCTCAAAAATCAATATGAAGCAATAAAAGCCAAATTTGAGCACGATTTGGAGTATGCTCAAGGAATAAAAGAAGCAATAGAAGAAAATGAAAATTATTGCATGTCATTTTCAATGGCTCTTTTAAGTTTGATCTTAAATATTGCTAATGGAGTTTGGAGCACAAAGTCTCACATAAAAAATGATTTTAGAGAATTTACAAGACAATTAATCGATGATCCTGGTCTTACCAAAACTGAGATAGAAACAATCTCTAGGGTCATCTATTTTACCGTCCTGCAGGTGGCATCAATTTATCCATTAGTAGATGGAATTTCTATTGATTTCGTAGATGTTTCAAATGAAGAAGTTAATACCAATTTGCAGATAAAATCTTCAAAACTATCAGCCCATGCTTCTGCTCAAGAGTACATGGAGATGTGCTTCGGTGATGAACAAGTATTTAATAAAGGAATGTTAAATAAAACTCAAGAAGCTACTAAAAAGCTAATGAAAGACTTCTGTGACAAAATAGACAGTGAAGCTAATCGAATTCTTACTAAACTAGAAGATCTTTTACAGCAAGATGAATAATTGATTCAATATTGTAATAATTTACACTATCAACAATATAAGGACACGTTATGTCAAAGAAAAGTGTAGAAAACGAGATTAAATTAAAGAGAGCTAAAAAAGCTGTAGCAGAAGCTACTCCATATGGTTGCGCACAGCAGTTGATGGCAGTAATGCAAAACAATATGCCATTTGCTGCAACTGTAGGTTTATCCTGTGCTGAAATTTTAAAATTCATCGAAGATGGTAAGGCCCCAAAAGATAAGACTTTCTCACAATTTGTAGCAGTATTATGTAACGAGAAACAGCATTCTTTACATAATCTTTATCCAAATGAAATGCCACCAAAACCATTCCCTGTAACCAGCCTTGTAATTGCAGTGCTACAGGTTTTAGATAATGCAAAACTTGTAGAAGGCATTAAAGCTGACTTAGTTCCTACCTTAGTAAAGGACAAGCTTACCATCGATATTCATACCGATCCTGCTAATATTAAGCTTACCGAGCGTGGCAAAGAGTACATTAAAAACGCAAGTTCAGCTTGCAATATGTTCTCAAGTGCAGCAACTTATGGTCCAGGCTTTGCAAAGCTATTAGTTGATGAGATAGCCTACATCATTTCTTTACATCAGGAAAAATAAAAATCATGAAGTTAAAAGAAGAGGTTTCTTTTAACTTCAAGACGTAAAAAAACGGAGTTTCAGGGCTCTGTTTTTTTGCCATTCATTTTCCTATAATGAGCTTTATAGATAACCCATGACAACGGATTAAAACATGCTCAAAGCTCCAAAGAAAAAGCCTACTGATAAGCACGATCCTTACTACTGTGCATTACAACTACAAGAGATCTTAGAGAAGACTAATCTTTCTCCTATCTTGACCATGGTAATGTATGAGTTTTTAAAAGATGTAGCTGAAGATAAGATTGCAAAAGACTCAACTGTCTATGAGCATATTGAGAGTTTATTTGCCGATAAAATTAGATACTCTATCATGGGTAACAACGCAGAAGCTGCTATTCACTCAAAGGCTAAAGCCTATCTTGTACTCTTACTGGAAATTGCATGCCACGCAAAGCTTGTTAAAGGAATGGATATGGAGTTACAGGCTCTAAAAGATCTTGGTGAGTGCAGAGTCAATGTCAGAATGGTGGGCAAGCAATTTGGAGTTGCTAAAAGGGGATTTGATTTCATCAAGAAATTAGATAACTTAAGAGAAGAACACCTAGTAGGCTCTGATCTTATAAAATCACTTACAGCTTGCACTACTGATGAAGTAGAGTTCATCCTAAGTCGCTATAAAAAAGAAGATCCTTTTGAATCTGGTGATGTGATTGTGGTTGACAAGGTGCAGGCTTAAAGTTATTACACAACCTAGTCTTCCTTTCTAGATATAAGAAAGCCTACGTAAGCAGGCTCCTTATTTTGCCAAAAATTCTCCATCCTCATTTGATGTACTGAGATGTTCCTTATAGAAAAAATTACTTTATCTTTTTTACAGAGATAAAACAGTTCTTACCTGCAAAGGCAATTCCATAGGCATAGATATTTTGTGTCATGCTGTTTTGTAAGAATGGATCTGCATAGTTCTTACTTTCTATTTGAGCTATTGCATTTTTGCTCAAAGGAATTAAATCAGATCCTACAGGAGCTGTTTTTATCTCGATAATTACTGCTTTTTCAGAGAATTCACTTTTAAAAGTAATATCTGCATAGCCATCACCTGACTCATAGTTTGAGTGGTATTCTGTTAAGAAATCTTTAGAGCAGTTAGTAAAGAC
>JBNMJE010000103.1:0-6818 GCA_050873645.1 Succinivibrio sp.
ACGCAGAATTGTCATTGAATTTAAGTATGCTCAAAATGAGACTGAAGCTAAGGCAAAGCTTAGTGAAGCTGTAGAACAGATTAAAACTCGTGACTATGGCAACATCTTACCTAAAAAGAATGAGCTATTAAGAATTGCAGCAGTCTTTAATGCAGATCCTAAGGTAAGAGCTTTTACAGAATACCAGAAAGTGTAAAGTTCTTTTAATTATAAACAGCGCTGCCTCTTAACAAAAATGCAGTTTTACAAAGGACTTCCTTGTTCAAACTGCATTTTAATAAAGCAATCAAATCTTAGTGACTATCACTTGTCATTGTTAGGTCTAAATACCTTTACATTGTGATAGCCCTTTTCTTTTAATTGTTTTGCCTGCATGGTACTCATCACGCCCTGATCACAGTAAAGAGCATAGGTCTTTAATTGATCTAACTTGTTAAAGTCTGAGGCTGTTTTATAGAATGGCATTAAGATAACTTCATTATCAAAGCCTGATAATGGCTTCTTCTCTACATCATCAGGAGCTCTTACATCTAAGATCACATCTGACTTAGACAGCTCTGATACCACCTCGATCTCAGTTTTAAGCTTGGTAGTATCTGTTGGAATATCTGCTATATCAACAACCTTCATACTCTCGAAAGCTTTTTGTACAAGATCAGGATCCATCTTAGCCTCTTCCTCTTCAACAAAAGAAGCACTAGGGCATACATTTGGATGATCTGAAATTACACCACAGTACTCAGGCATGGATTCGGCAAAACCAATAGTACCAATCTTACGAGACATATCGATGATGTCCTGCTTGTCAGCAGTAACTAATGGCCTTAACAGCAATACATCACAAACATTATCAATATGGGTTAGATTGCGTAAGGTCTGGCTTGACACCTGACCTAATGATTCACCAGTAACTAAAGCTTCTGCATCAAAGTTTTTTGCAACCAATGAGCCTACTCTCATCATCATGCGCTTTAAGATCACACCTCTAACACCGTGATGAGTTCTCTCTAAGATCTGTCCTACAATTGGCTCAAATGGAATAGTAACAAACTTAACGCGATGTGAAGATGCATAGCGATCCCAAATAAAGTAACTCTCCTGCTTTACTCCAATCTCATGAGCAGTACCGCCCATGTTAAAGAACAGATAGTTTACTCTGCAACCACGATGTAATACATCATAAGTTGAAACACCGCTGTCAAAACCACCTGAAATTAAAGAGAATACATCTCCCTGAGAACCTACAGGATAGCCTCCAATACCTAGGTGTTTGTCACCTGATAAATAAGCTACCTGATTTTCAATTTCAAGATGAATTAAAACCTCAGGATCATCTAGGCATACACCTTTGTTTGGGAATGAGGCTTTGAATTTACCGCCGATGATTCTCTCTGCCTGCTGAGAATTAAACTCATGATTACCCTTTCTCTTTACTCTTACAGCAAAGGTCTTATTCTCAATTGAAGGACCTACAACGTCTTTAATTGAATCAAATAGAGAATCTAGTGTGGTAAATGGGTATTCATTTACTTCCATGAAAGAGTGAATGCCAGGAATTCTTGATAACTCATTGATGGCATCTTCTTTTGATACAGGCTTTTCCTCAGTTCCAAAGATAGCTACAACCTTATCCCACTGAGCATAGGCGTTAACTGCGATGTTGTGGTGTTTGCAAACATTAACAATGTTCTGTCTAACTAATCTTATAAGACGGTTACGAACTGGTTTACTCTTAATTGAGATTTCTGGGAAAAGTCTAATAATAAATTTCATGGTGTGCTCCGAAAACAACAAAGGCTCCTGCACAAAGGAGCCTTATCTTTAACAAAATTTAATTACTCGTGAGAATGTTTGTGGCAGCAGTGATGCTCACCATCCTCATGCTCATCATGGTGGTGACCGTGACAGCAATGGTGATCATGCTCATCATCGTCATGCTCGTCGTCATGGTGGTGACCATGACAGCAGTGATGCTCATGATCGTGATCATCCTCATCGTGATGATGGTGACAGCAACAGTGCTCATGATCATGCTCCTCTGATGGGCAGTGACCACCTACGTGAGCGTGGCCGTGCTTAATCTCCTCAGGAGTAGCTTCACGAACATCTTCAACTACGATTAAGAAGTTTAAGGTCTTGCCTGCTAATGGATGGTTACCATCAACAACCACAGTCTTGTCATTGATTTCTTTAATTACAACAGCCATAGGACCGTGTTCTGAATCTGCTTCAAAAACATTACCTACAGCAATCTCGAAATCACCAAACATGGCTCTATCAATTGTCTGCACTAGGTTCTTATCGTATTCACCATAAGAATCTTTTGGCTCTAACTGAATTGCAAACTCGTCACCTTTCTTGTGACCTTCAAGAGCTTTCTCTAAACCTTTGATTAAAAAGCCGTGACCGATAAGAGCAGTTACTGGCTCATCAGGCTGAGTTCTGCCAACTACCTGACCATTAGTTTCAGTTACGGTATAGCTTAATGTAGCTACGGTATCTTTTGTAATATTCATATTCTCATTCCTCTTAAAACCGGTTAGATTTTAGCAGAAAAATCTTAATTTATCGTTGAGAAATATTTCTAACAATAGGAGTAAATCCTGATGGTGCTAACTGACCTTCGTTAGCATCAGTATCTCTTGAAATGGTGAACTGTTTTAAAGTCTTATCAATTGCCTCAGAGCAGCTCTTGTCAACTTCACCTTTAGCATTTAGAGCTTTAACACTACCGTTGCTGTCTGTTTCAAAGACCTTGCAGGTATCTGAGTTATTCGCTGTTGCGTTAAATCTTAAAGAAAAACCATCTGTTGCTGTATCTAAGGTCATAGTAAAGTATGGTTTTGCCTGCTCACTCAAGCTTACAGTGCAGTTGTCATAACCTTTATCTAGAGCGCCACAAGTCTGCATATATCTTGTAGCCTGATAAACTTCTTTTAAAGCTATGGTTCTAATCTCATCTGCTGATAAGGAATCATCTGCTTCTACGTTAGAGTCCTGACTCTCAACTTGTGCTGAAACATCTTTGGATAACTCATCTGTACTCTTGCTGTCAGATGAACTATCCATCACACAGCCACCAATAAGACATCCTAGAGCTACAATAAGGCAGGTAACTCTAAAGTAACTTAATGATCCGTCAGCATTAAAAATAGGATTAAACATTTCTAAGCTTTTTAGCCTCTGTTTTTCTTGTCTATTTTTTATCTTTTGTTCTTACTGCGTTTATTCTGCGAGCTAAATAAACAATCGTTTACTAAGTTGTAGTTTTCTTACTTGTTATCTAGTACACAATAATTCCTAGTGTCTAGCTTGATATCTAATTTCCTAAATTATTTGTTCTTATTAGAATAAGGAGCAGCATACATAGCTTTAACTCTGTCGCGTAAGTGCTCTGGATAAGAATTCAATCTATCTAAAAACTTCTGTTTGTCTTCAGGTGATACATTCTCATCATGACCTGCACTAATTAAAGCTGTAGGATATAACTCGTAGTTCTTCCAAACAAAGTTATCAATGATTGCAGCTAACTCTTCAGCTGTTTCAAAGCCACCTTTAATTGGCTCACCTGCAACTAACTTTACATGACCTTTATAACCGCGAATACCTCTGGTGATAGTATCGATATCTTCGAACTCATCTTTATGGTACTCACCGTTCTTTTCTTTTTCATAAAGCTCATTAGCTTTAGCTAAATCGTTAGGATCGTACTCATAGGTAATTGATACTGGTACGATGTTAAGTGAACTCATGTACTCAGAGAATGACTGTTTCTTCTGACGACCATATAAAGAGATCATCTTTAATACAGCATCTTCAGTCTTATCATTACCATCTTTAGCTCTACCCTCTCTTTGGGCAATCCAAATTGATTTATTCTCTTCAATTGAAAGACCAATATAATTTGATAAATGGGTTAAAGCCTTTAACTTTTCACGTGGAGCTTCGATTGATCTTTTAACAATGAAACTTCTGTTTAATCTCATTAAAGAGGTTGCAGCAGGTATTCTTAAAAGATTATCTCCGATAGCAATTCTTACTGTATCGCAACCGGTCTTATATAAAGCGTAATCAATAAAGGCAGGATCTAAAGAAATATCTCTATGATTTGAAATAAAAAGATATCCTTTACCCTTTTCTAGCTTGTCAAAACCAACTAATTCAAGACCGTCAGTTGTGGTCTCGACCATCTTTTTAACAAAGTTAGCTACGATAACCTGAAAATCTTTAATAGTCTTGATTTGTGCAATCTTTTTCTTTAAAAAGATCTTCACAAAAGGCTTTAGGATAAAGCCTAATTTTTTATAGATAACTGGATAGCGGAATTTTAAGATACTGCTAATAACCATTTCATCAGAAATGATCTTGTTTAACTCTGACTCAACCTCATCATCACGACATGGTCTGATGTCATCAAAAATCTCGTCGTAAGTAGTTATTTTTTTATCTTCTGTATTTATAGCCATAAGATGTATTTTGCCTATTGCTTAATATAATTGCCCGCTATTTTATCAAAGAATTGCCTTGTTTTTTTAAATCATGTCTAGTTTAGAGCCAAGATTGAAAGTTAGGACATGTTTTTTCACAAAAATCGTCTTGTTTCAGAATTTCTGTCTCAAATGATAATTACTTCATTGAATAGTGTGGTGACAAGGAACAGTCAGTAAATTACTCTCGTAGAAGTGCACAAAGTGCATAAAATAAACGAAGGTGTCAAATTACATAATGTATAATCATTATCAATGATGATAAAGGATTTACAAATATGAGCAACAAACAATTCTTAGCCTTACCAGTAACTGGTGATACCTTTGCTGATGTTAGAGAAAAGAACCGTTACTACGTAGATAAGACGCCATACTTAAAGGCTGTATTCTCAGAGGATGAAGCTGTAGATGATAAGTCTTTAATCAATGGTACAACTGTTTTGCTCTTAACTAGACCAAGACGTTTTGGTAAGACCTTGCTCATGAATATGTTTGAGTCTTTCCTTAATATCAACTATGAAAATCCTGGAGATACCTCAATTCAAGACGAGTTTTTCAAAGGCACCAAAATCTTAGAGGACAAAGAGTTCTGTAAAAAGTACATGGGACAATTCCCTGTTATTGCCATTACTTTAAAAGGAGTTTACGGAAAAACTTTTAAAGCAGCTTACTTTAAGCTTGCAGAACTAATTGTTGAAAAAGCAAAAGAATTTAGCTTTTTAGAAAACAGTCCAGCACTAGATGAAGATGATAAAGAGACTTATGCAAATCTGAAAAGAAAATCATATTTAAGAAAATTTAATGATGACGCTATATCTGAAGCAACCTCAGCAATAGCCTCATTAGCATCAATGCTCTATAAGCACTTTAAGAAACAGGTTTATGTCTTAATTGATGAGTATGATGTGCCTTTAGCTAAAGCACAGGATAACAACTACCATAAAGATATGGTAATTCTAATGTCATCTTTCTTAGACTTCTTAAAAGATCCTCAAAAAGATCCTTTAAAGAAGACTTCAATTATAAGTAAAGTCATACTCACAGGCTGTTTAAAAGTAGCTAAGAACAGTATCTTTACAGGTGTAAATAATCTCGATGTAAATACTGTCACAAGTCAGTTAAGACAATATACAGGTATTATCGGATTCACCAAAGATGAAACTCTGAAGATCTTAAAAGACTATGAGATGGACGATTTTGCTCAAGTAGTTAAGGATAACTATGACGGTTATAAGTTCTACGATAAAGAAATGTTCTGTCCATGGGACGTAGTTAATTTCATTAAAAATAACTTTAATTTTAAACAACATGGACAGTTGTCAGAAATAAAAGCTGATAACTATTGGGCAGGATCAACATCGAGTTCAGCTGTATATGAATACTTAGGTTTTCTAACTGACAGCGACAATCAAAAGATGCAGGACTTAGTTGATGGTAAATCAATTAGCTTCATTTTAAACGATACTATGAACTATGACTGTCTGTCAGAGCATGATCCTAATGACTTCTGGTCATTACTACTGCATACAGGTTATTTAACTCTTGATTGGGAACAGACCAAAAATGGCGAACTTACAAAAGACAGTTCCTCAAACAAAGAAGTCTTTGTAAGAATTCCTAATTTAGAAATCAAAAAATGCTTTAAAAATGACATTCAAAAGAGATTTGACACAGAAATAGCACCTAACAGTGTTGCAGATGCTTTAGCTAATAACCTCTTTGAAGGAAAGGCTGAAATTGCATCAGATACTATCTATAACCTGTTACAAAGCTATATCTCTATAAGAGATAATGCAACCAAAGCTCCTCATGAGAACTACTACCATGGTTATTTAAATGGTCTGTTTTCTAACTGCTCTGTAAACTTCTTCTCTGAATACCATTCTAACTATGAATCTGGAGATGGTTATGCAGATATTGTCTTTAAGAGTAAACGTGAAGATAAGGTTGTAATCATTGAGATTAAATCAGCTAATGTAGGTGATGATTTAATCGCATTAAGTAATGATGCTCTATCACAGATAGAAAGTAAGAACTATGCTACTCCATTTATGAATAAACAAATGGTAAGAACTATCTATGCCTACGGTATAGCCTTTTCAGGAAAGAACTGCTATGTATCTGTAAAAAAGTTTAAGTAGCAAAGTAAGTCAAAGGAATATCAGGAACAGAATAATGAGCAACAAACACTTCTTAGCCTTACCAGTAACTGGTGATACCTTTGCTGATGTTAGAGAGAAGAACTGTTACTACGTAGATAAGACTCCAAGCTTAAAGCAGGTATTTTATAATAATGGAGTCACAGTCCTGCTCCTTGTAAGACCAAATAAA
>JBNMJE010000104.1:0-6561 GCA_050873645.1 Succinivibrio sp.
CAGCTTTGTTTTCAACAGCTTTGTTTTCAGATGCAGACTTATCTGTGTTTTTATCTAAATCTAAGTTCTCTGAAATAAAGCTATCCATAGCCTTACTTTCATCATGAGATGTCTTAATACCATCTGAAGATAGCTCTTGTAAAAGATGAGACACTAAGATCACAGCTAATGATCTTTCATCAGCACTATATGCGTTATCTTTAGCTAAATTGTAACGAGTAGATAATGGTGTAAAGTCCCCTTTATCTAACATGAAATGAGCATAATTGTGAATAAGCTTTGCTTTTACTGTTCCCCTGTCTTTTACATAATCTAAAAGAGTAAAAGCAAAAGATGCATCAAGTGAAGATAGGTAAGAGCCAACGTTAACAACTTGGTTTAAGCGGTTATTTGTAGCTTCATTGATGGTAATATCAAGGCATTCATGGCAGGAGAGTAACTCTTTTAGATAGTACTCTGCTAAATTGTCGTAAGATACGGCACTGTCTGATGCTATTAAGGCAGAGATCTTATCTTTAAAAAACTGCTCGCCAAATTGAGCACCTACAGTTTCCTTACGTCTTAAACGGTTATTTACAAGAGTATAAGGATTTAAGGTAAATGAGAGCTTATCTTTGAGTCTTAGCTCTTTATTTAAATTGAAATCATGAGAACTGTTATTAGAGAATGAACTGTTATAAGTTAGTGAACAGTTATAAGTTAGTGAACAGTTATAATTTTGTGAACAGTTAAAACCGTTTTCTTTAGTATTTTTATTTTCAAGAGATAACATAGCTCTCTCCTAATCTGCGTTTTGATGTATTAAATTAGGTATAGACTACACCTAATTTAATACAGGTAAAAAAATATAGTTCTGCCCTTTTAAAGGTTGTCTTCTAATGCCTGAAAATATGCTGCCACCTCAGTGTAAAGATCTGGAAACTGCTCTTTTGTAAACTCCACTGGAGCATAGTGATTAGGCTTATAGTCAACACAACAGTTATAGCGAGTAATACCATCATCCTCATCTACACTCTGTGTGTGAGTGTGACCATGAATGATTACTGTACAGCTACCAGTTTTTTCGCCTATAAAACCATGAGTTGCTTTTACAAACTTGCAGTACTCCTCATCCATAAGCCTTCCATGGTAATCAGGCTTGCCGGTTACAGGAAAGTGACATAAAAAGTAATTGCCAAAGATTAAGTATCTGTTAACAGATAAGAAACCACACTTTCTGTAAAAAGAGTCTCTATACCAGTCGTGGTTGCCTCTAATCAAAACCTTTCGACCTGGGAGCTTTGTAAAGATCTCTGTCATCTTTTGACCTTTATGATTCTTCTTGAAGGTTAAATCTCCTAAAAAGATCACCATGTCATTCTCTTTTACAGTATTTCTGTATTGAGCTAACAGGAAGTCATCACATTCTTCAGTACCCTGCTCTGTAAACTCAAAAGGACGAGCACAATATTCAATGATAGCTTTATGTCCAAGATGCAGATCACTAGTGATAAATAAACGAGGTGCATCTACTCTATCCTGTACTGCTGTCATATTCTTAGCTCCTTTTAAAGTTTGAAAACAGAATAACATTCCTTTATCATATTTTCAGTATATACGATACCTAATATTTATCAAGTATTTTTTTTAGGTATTTTTTATATCTAAATCACGTCAAGCTGTGATTTTAGTTCTACAATTCTGTACACTAGTCTGTACACTAGATTAACTAAGGTTCGATTAAGTTTTATTTAGCTTTAAGAGACAACAGCATGAAAGAGCTTACAGATAAAGTAAACATGGATAACTTAAGTTTTTTGATTAAAACCTTAAGAGCCAAAGCTACCTCTACGACATTCTTTAATAAGTCAAATACCAAATGGTTACTTGAGCTTGCTGTTGCCTTTTATCAATTTAAAGATAAAAGCTCTGATGAACTTGTCTTTACTGAAGCTAAATATAATGAACATGGATGTCAGGACTCCTTTTTAGACGATCTGATTACCTGTATTAACTCTAATGAGATTAAAGAGAGTGATAATCCTTATGTAAAAGACTTTTTAGAGTGGATAGGTGCAAGGAAAACTGATTCAATCGAGTCTTTTTTTAAAGATGACAATTCAAATGATATCTCTGTAAAAGAGAGCTCTGTTAAAGATAGCAATTTAAAAGATAACAATAAAAAAGAAAATAAAGACAGTGCTTATACCATAACTTTAAGCACTGATGCTTTAAATAAACTAGGTATCAGTGTTTATGAATCTTACCCTTATACAGCATTAAAGGCAGATCTGTGCAGATTTATAAATAAGTTAAGATTTGAAAGGTTACAGGACTCATTACATGATGGAGCTTCACCTAAAGGCAAAGATGATAGTAACGGCTCTAGCTGTGTAAATGCTACTGATGTCAGGAACAAAGATACTGTTTTAGATGCTGATACTGTAAATTTTGAGAACTACTTTAATGCAGCTGATGAACTTATCTTAAATACCTTTTTCCATGAACACAGACTTGTAAAGGTACTTTGTGATTACCTTTATGAAACCTCTAATCAGGAGCATGATAAGGTACTCTTTTTATCTAATGTTCTGCCATATGCTGAATACACACTTTTGCATGATCATAACTGCAACATTGACAGCTATGTCAATGTAGACAGTAAGATGAGTATTGATGCCAAAGTTAACTTTGAGACCTACAAGAGATTTGATGAGAACGATAACAAATACATATCACACCACAGTTCACTCAAAAGTTCTCAGCACAATTCTTCTTATGAAGATAACTTAAGATCAAACTCTGACAATTTAGATAATAAGACAACCTTTTTACGTGATTATGAAAATCATTTATTACATGAAGAGCTTAAGCTAAAAGAGGATGACACAACTGATGATAGTGACACTTCATATTTACACTCACCCTCATTAGAACTTAACTTTATAAGAGAACTGTTCTTAAAACTTAAAAGCCCATTAAAACCATATGTTTCAAGACAGGAGTTAATCGATAATCCTCACACTGCAGCTTTTGTCTGTCAGGATCTCTTTAAAGGTGATATTCAAAATCTGTGTAAGTACTATTACTCTTTATATAACCTCTTAAAGAGAACAGTACAAAAGCGTTTTGTACTCTTTGTTCCTCATGTCATTACCTACACTAATGCAAATGAGGGTATCTTATTTAGAAAGACCTTATTAGAGGATGATTACTTAAGTGCTGTCATCAGATTACCAAGATTCTTTGGTGCCAATAAAGATCTTTTAATTGATGTTCTGTTATTTGATAAAGACAATGTAAGCAATGCAGTGACAAAAGAGCTTGGTGAGGCTTTAGGTAAAGTCTCTTCAGGTAGCAAAGATCTTGATAACAAAATTACAGATAACATAAAAATTGCAGATAACGAAGTTGCAGATGTAAAAGGTACTGATAAGAAACTGTTATTGTGTAACCTCTCTACAGCTAACTGTCTTGATGAGAAGCTCTCATCAAGAGCTCACAGTGTCTTATCTTTAAAGACTGTAGATGAGGTATCTCATGCCTTATCATGTTTAACAACAGGTGCTAAACAAAAGAATTCAGAGCACTGCAAATTTATCTTAACTGAATCTATTAAATCAAATGCAGATAAGCTCTGTAAGTTAGATCCTACAGCTTATGTATCACCAAAAGATGTCTTAGACAGTGTAGCCTACGTTAAAAAAGGTACTGTAGAATTAGAAAAGGTTGCTACTATCTATAAGGCTTTGACCTGCAAAACACCTTTAGATACTGATTTTAAAGAGACTCTATGTGAGTTAAATTTAAACGATGTACCAGAGAGTGGCATCATTACTACTGTACCTAAAGAGGTTGAAGTTGAACTTGGACTGAAACAGGCTAAACGAAACCTGTTAATTGACGGGGATGTAGTAATCTCTGTAAAAGGAGCTGTAGGTAAAGTAGGTTTCTATAAAGAGGGACAAAAGAAAGTCATGGCAGGTCAGTGCTTTGCCATTATCAGATCAAAAGATCCTGATCTTTATTCTCAGGAAATGCTCTTTGCCTTATTAAGAAATAACGATATGCAGGACTATATTAAAACTAAGATCACAGGAGATAAGTTAAAGGTTTTGCAGTTATCTGAGTTAAAAGCTATTCCCCTGCCTGCTGCTACAGAGAGTATGAAGACAAAGGCTTACAAGATTACTCAAGAGCTCTATGATTCTCAGTTAAAACTAATAGAAGTAGAAGAGATCATAAAAGCTTTAGGTCTGTTAAGAATTGATTAGCAAACAGCAGTAAAGCAATGGTATGACCATCATCATATGGACGGGTAATATCTTATGTTTACATCAAAGAAGATTAAATGCTATAAAACTAGGACAAGCTATCAGAAAGCAAGCTACAGGTGTTTTGATACCAGAGCCTGTAGCTATAAAGAGACTCACTACTTAAGCTTTTTACTAGTTATAAAACAGGTTTTACCAGCAAAGGCGATTCCGTAAGCATAGATATTTTGAATCATCCTGTTACTCATAAAAGGTTCAGCGTAATTCTTTTCCTCTATTTGAGACAGTGCTTTTTCACTTAAGGTTACTAAATCAGAACCTATAGAAGCTGATTTAATCTCAATAATTGCCACCTTTCTACAGTCAATGTCTTTAAAGAGAATATCCGGATAGCCATCGCCTGCTTCAATATTAGAATGATATTCTCCTAAATTATCTTTACAGTTAGTAAAGATACCGTTTAAAAATCCATGGTAGTAGTTCTCGTGAGGGGCTTTGGTAGCTGTATCTCTTATTGATACGAACGAACGCAATAGTGGACCTAACTTACCCTGTACAAACTGAGCATCACCTTCTAGTAGGGCATTGGCAATGTTTAAAGCTAGATTGTCTTTTTTTACAACTTCAGAAAATCTTTCTTTAATGTTATTATCAAAGCATTCAAGTATCTCAAGATTAGGAATTCTTGCAAAAACTTCTTTATTTGATTTACTGTCTTTTTTTAGCTCTTCTTTTTTAGTCTGTACCCAATCAAGAGTTAAATAACCAGAATGCAGTAATAATGACCAAAAGTCATCAGAGTTATGTTGTGGTAAACAGTCATAGTTCATGGATTCATTTAGAATAAAGCTAATAGACTTA
Source organism: Succinivibrio sp. (assembly GCA_050873645.1). Lineage (GTDB taxonomy): Bacteria > Pseudomonadota > Gammaproteobacteria > Enterobacterales > Succinivibrionaceae > Succinivibrio. Next base: position 5,115 of record JBNMJE010000104.1, read on the forward strand.
CCATCAACTAAATCCTGCATCTTTTGATTGTCTTTATCGGTTAAATAACCAATATAGCCTGATAAGGATTTATCAGAGGTTGTGCCCGACCAGTAGTTTCCTGTTCCAATTTCTGTAAGTTGTCCATTCTGCTTAAAATCAAAATTACTTTTTATATAGTTAACCACATCCCAAGGACAGAACATCTCTTTATCAAAGAACTTATAGCCGTCATAATGCTCTTTTACTTGTTGAGCATAGTCGTCTAATTCATAGTCTTTTAATATCTGATTAGCTTCTTCTTTGGTAAAACCAATCATACCTGTGTATTTAGCATCTTTGCTGGTGACACTGTTTACTGTAAAGTTATTTACACCTGTAAAAAGACTGTTCTTAGCTACCTTTAAGCATCCTGTAACTACAGCTTTAGTTAAGGTATCTTCATCTTTTAGAACGCCTAAAAAGACTTTCATGATGGTTACCATGTTGTAGTGGTAAGTAGCCTTGTAAGGCTTATCACTATCATTTTGCTTTGCATTCTGTATATCATGATATGAAGCATTAGATAGCGGTACATCATACTCATCAAGAAGCAGTATTGGGTACTTGCCATACTCTTTATAAAGAGCTTTAGCTATGGTACTTAATGAACCTGCCAGATAATCTGAGTTTTCAAATTCTCTTAGAAACTCTACATTAAGAAGTTTGCTTAATTTGTCTTTGTCTTCTTTATCTAATTTTTCGCTTTCTAAAAGATATCTATAGTTTTCTGCAAGTTTGCTTACTTCTACAGCAAAATTTTTATATCCAATATCAAAGGTCACACCATCAACATTTTTAAGAGAAATGCTAATAACAGGATACTGTCCCATGAACTTAGAACAGAACTCTTTGTCTTCTAGTATCTTGGTTCCTTCAAAGTATTTTTGCTGAACTGAGGTATCAAAAGGCTTCTCAGGATTGATTTGCAAGAATGACTCAAACATAGTCATGAGCATGGTCTTTCCAAAACGTCTTGGTCTTGTAAATAAAAGAACAGAATCAGTATCTGTAAAAGCTGTCTTTATATACTCAGTCTTATCTACAAAGTAGCCATTATGATCTTTTAATTCTTTGAAATTTTTAGGACCTTTTAGTAAAGGTAAGAATTGTTTGTTGCTCATTATGGTGTTCCTGTTTCACTTACTCTTTATCAATTATACACAATAAAAATTTGGGTAATTGTAATTACTGGCATTTATTGTAAGTAAAACATGATAAGTTCTACCTTCTTATAAATCTTGATTGAATTTCTTTATGATACTGGCTTTCTCATGTCAGGATCAGCACATTTATATTCAGGATCATAACTTATGAACACAGCTGTTTGAAATAAAAATCTGTGGTGCTAAAGATCTTAAAAAAAGTGAATGTATCACTACAGAGAACAACTACTTTAGCTTTTTACAAGTTATAAAACAGTTTTTAC
>JBNMJE010000105.1:0-6439 GCA_050873645.1 Succinivibrio sp.
AGACAATTAGGAGACAGAGTTATGGATTGCCTGACGATGAATACTTTTTCTTAAAGTTATTTGATGCTTCAAGGCAAAAATGGAATCACAGTTTGGAAAGATCCTCTATGTGATCCCACATTTTTCTGTACTGAACCAAAAAATCCTCAGTTGAGCATGTTTTGAACATGTGTTTTTCTCAACTAAGGATCGTTATTACAAAAACTGTGCAGACTTAATTTTAAATATCAAATAAAACTAAGCTACAAGTTAATTTTAGATATTACTTAGCATCCTTATCTGCAAAGTATTTTTCCTCATTACCCCATGCAGAAACACCGCTTTGATCTTTCATTAAAGAAGCAGTGAATACAGGCTCTTTGATGCCCTGTTTCTTCTGAGAAATGTAGTTATCAAATGCATAGAATGCGTACTTACCTAGGCGAACAATAGCATAAAGGTTGGTTAATGCTAATAGAGCCATACATAAGTCAGCTAAATCCCATACAACTGACAGTGAAGCATATGAACCGAAGAATACCATTGCAACAACTAAGATTCTAAAGATAGTCATTACATAAGTGTTCTTGGTTAAGTACATGATGTTAACTTCACCATAGTAGTAGTTACCAATGATTGAGCTGAATGCAAATAAGGTAATGGTAAATGACATGAAGTATCTGCACCACTCACCTAACTGTGATGATAGAGACTCCTGAACTAGAGCAATACCTGTAACCTCACTGCCAATTTCATACTTGCCTGATAGTAAAACGATCACAGCTGAAGCTGAGCAGATGAATAAGGTATCAACGAATACGCCAAAAGCCTGGATTAAGCCCTGCTTTACAGGGTGTGAAGTAGTAGCACAAGCAGCTGCATTTGGAACAGAACCTTCACCAGCTTCGTTAGAGAACAGACCACGCTTAATACCAGTCATGATAACAGCAGCAAAACCGCCAGCTACAGCTGACTGAGGAGCAAATGCATCATGGAAGATTAAGTAGAACATCTCAGGTACTGCTGATAAGTTCTTGAAGAAGATAACTAAAGCTACAATCAGGTATAAAGTTGCCATGATTGGAACTAAGAACTCTGTTACTCTTGCAATACGGTGAGCACCACCGAAGATCACCATTGAGGTTAAGATACATAGAACTAAACCGGTGATGATGGTATCAAAGCCCATACTGTCATTTAATGCCATAGCAATGGTATTTGACTGTACTGAGTTATAGCTTAGAGCAAAAGTAATGGTAATTAAAACAGCAAATAAAGCTGCAACAGCTGGCTGTTTTAAAGCATTGCGGATGTAGTAAGCAGGACCACCGTGGTAACCACCCTCACGGAATGGAACCTTGTAGATCTGAGCTAAGGTACTCTCAACGAAACCGGTAGCTGAACCGATTAAAGCGATAACCCACATCCAGAAGATTGCACCAGGACCACCTAAGGTTACTGCAATTGCGATACCTGCAATGTTACCTACACCTACACGAGATGCTGTACTGATACAGAATGCCTGGAAAGAGCTGATCTCCTTACCCTTGGTTTTATGGCCAACAATACCGTGTTTTAAAACACGAACCATTTCACCAATGTAGCAGATCTGAACAAATTTGGTTTTGATAGTGAAATATATGCCTAAAACAATCAGAACAACGATTAAGACATAAGACCACAGAACGCCATTAACAGCATTAATGGCAGAATCTAAAGTGTCTAGCATTTGAGTTATATTTCCAGTTAAGTAAAAAATTCAGTGACTATCTAGTTTGTTGCATCTTTTAGATGCTAGAACTTAATCTATGTAATTAAATTATCTAGTCAAAGATTGTAAAAATCAGGTTATTTTCGCACAAAAAGGCTATTTAAAAAAGTAAGTAACAGCCTGCGCTGTTTTTGTTCATGTATTTTGTACAGAGTAATTTACATAAAGCATGGCGCAGTACCTTTAAGGTGATGCTGTAAAGATAATTCTTCAAGGGAGTGTAAGAATAAACAGCAACTCTTAATTTAAGCCAATCTAGGCTACACGTAAGATCTTTTTACGCAGTTTTATGTAGCACATGGTCATCAAGTTTGCACTTACAAACCAGGACACAGGATAAACTAAAAGCACACCTTCAAATGAATTGAAGTTTGGCAATACAAACATGATCCAGATGATTCTAAAGATAAAGAATGAGAAGAGTAATACCATCATTGGAACCATGCTTCTTCCAGCACCTCTGATGGCTCCTGCAAAGACCTGAGTTACACCTACTAAAGCATAGAATGGGCAGAAATACAGGATTGATAAATAAGCATAATAGATAGCTTTTTCATCGGATGTGAACAACCTTAGAATTGGGTTGTAGAAGATCAACATGGCTATACCAATACCTGCTGTAAAAGTAACACCTAAGATTAGACCACAGATAATGCCCTTTCTAATACGTTCTACGCAGCCAGCACCATAGTTCTGACCTACAAAAGTAGCTACAGCAAGTGAGATACTCAGTAGAGGCAAAATATCAAAGCCATCAATCTTTAAATAAATACCAAAGCCTGCGATAGTCTCATAACCAAAGACGTTAACACTTGCCTGAATTAGTACATTTGAAAAGCAAATTACGGTGTTTTGAATACCTGCAGGAATACCCATACGCAGAATTCTGACTAACATCTGCTTATGGAAACGAATTGCTTTTAAGTAAACTCTGCATTCGTTTTTAGTAGTCATGACATAGTGTAGTGACATCAGACATGCAATTAACTGACTGATGTTAGTTGCAATTGCAGCACCTGCAACACCCATGTTGAAGACTAAGATAAACAGTAAATCTAAAACAACGTTAATTACTGAGGCATAAGCAAGATAGAGTAATGAACGCTTTGAATTGCCTGAGGCATTTAAAATGCCTGCAATCATGTTATAGACAATGGTAAAGATAAGACCAAATGAGTAAATAAAGAGGTATGTAATAGAGTCATCTAGAATATCTTTTGGGGTATTCATGGACTCTACAATAGGCTTAGTTAGCAGTGCACAGAATACAGTTAAGATGACACCTAAGACAATTGAAAAAGCAAGTGAGGTGTGAACTGATCTAAAGACATTACGTCTGTTTTTAGCGCCTAAACATTGGGCTATCACCACACCTGCGCCTACTGCTATACCCTGACAGCCAGAGATGATAACAGTTACCACCATTGAACTTGATGACACAGCAGCTAAAGCCTGTGATCCTACGTAGTTACCTACAATAATAGAATCTACAGTTGAATACATCTGTTGTAACAGATTGCCTAGAACTAAAGGAATGGCAAAGAACAGCAAGATCTTAAAGATATTGCCTTCTGTCATGAGAGTAATTTTGCTTTTTTGCTTGTCAGTCATAGTCTTATAAATTGTTTTTGCATATTGTAAGACAATTCATTGAATATGCACTATCCATCAAAAGCAAAATCTTATTATCGTGCTGAATTAAGAGGTGCAGTTACTGAAAGTTTCAAGCCAAGCTTTCTAAAGATGTTAAGTAAGGTTGAAAGATTAGGTATCACTAGTCCTGATTCTATTTTGGCAATTGAAGATACTGACATTCCGCATATCTTGGCTAGTGCACTTTGAGAAAGCTCTAAATTAAGTCTCTGTTCTACAATCGCACCTACAATAGTCGCAAGTGATTCTGCCTCTTCAATATCATTTTCAAGGTCTACATTAGTTGCCTTTAAACGATTTAGATACTCTGACCAGTCATCAATTATTTTGCACCTATTTTCTACCAATTCTAACAAATATGCTCTGTTACTTTTGACTTTTGGTATTTTTCAAAACTTTTTATCCCACTCATAGGCTAGCTTTGGACCGCCATCAAAATGAATTAAGCCACAGTACTCAAAGCCTTCTCTATCAAGAATATGCTGCATGACTTTGTTTTCATCTTGAGTATCCAGCCTAAGGGCGGTTATGTTATTTTCCTTGCAAAACTCTTTTATCAAAGCAAAAGCCTTTTTTGATAAACCACCACCTCTGACATTCTTACTAAAAGCCATTCTGTGTACAACCGCATATGGTCTGTCAGTTTTCCAGGCTCCATCGATTTTATGATAGGCTTGTTCATCTCCGATAATGATGCAACAGTAGCCAGCTATGCCATGTTCATTCTCAAACACATAGCCAATACTATTTTCAATATCATCTAAAATTGTCTGCTGTGTAGGATAATCCTTATGCCATTGCTCGAAGCCTAATGACTTATGATAGGCTCTAGCATCCTCAATGCACTGATAACATTCTTTGGCTTCTTGTAATTTTGCTAGTCTTAATTTCATGGTAATCTGACTTTCATGTGATGATGCTATTCTTTTACGGTATTGAGTTAGCAACAGCACGAATCTAGTTGCAACATTACTTTAAAACAAGCATCGACTTTATCTTTTGTCCATTATACAGAGGCATATTGCTACCTTACATATCATGGCAATTTGCACTTAAATTCACTATTGATGATGCAAAGTAACAGTTTTAAGGTTACTTTCTCCCTAAGTTGTATCAAGTTTTTATAAAGTTGAAATTTAACTTTTCTATGAAATAATTAGCTAATCGAGATTAGAACTTATAAAACTACCCATGCAAACAGACTTAACCAAAGGAAGCGTTTTAAAGAACATTGCCCTGTTTTCTCTTCCTTACTTCTTATCCTATTTTCTACAGACTCTTTATGGTCTTGCCGATCTTTTCATCATCGGTCAGTTTGATGGTGTAGACAGCATTACTGCTGTATCTATTGGCTCACAGATCATGCACATGATAACCGTCATGATTGTAGGTCTGTCGATGGGTGCAACTGTTTGTATTGCTCAGGCTGTAGGAGCTCATGACAATGAGAAATTAAAGTACTGTATTGGTAACACTGTAACTGTTTTCTTTTTAGTGTCTGTAGTTCTTACCATTATCTTATTGTGCTTTACAGACACCATTGTAAGTTTAGTTAAAACGCCTATTGAAGCTGTAGCTGGTACTAAAGAATATCTTGTGGTGTGCTTTATTGGTATTCCACTGATTACAGCCTATAACATTGTAAGTTCTATTCTAAGAGGTATGGGTGACTCAAAATCTCCTATGTATTTTATTGCTATAGCCTGTGTTGCCAACATTATCTTAGACTATGTCTTCATTGGATATTTTAAGTTAGGTTCTATTGGTGCTGCCTTAGGTACAACTCTTGCGCAAGGCATCAGTGTTATCTGTGCTTTAGTTTATATCAAGCATCAAAGCTCAAAAGAGCTCTTTAAATTTGAGTACTTAAAGTTAAAAGCAAATATCTCTAAAAGGCTGTTACGCATTGGAATTCCTATCTGTGTTCAGGACGGCTTTATTCAAACAGCTTTCATGATCATCACCGTAATTGCCAATATGCGTGGTCTAACTGATGCCGCCTCTGTGGGTATCGTTGAAAAGATCATAAGTTTTATCTTTTTAGTACCTTCATCCATGCTCTCTACAGTATCAGCAATGGGAGCGCAGAACATTGGTGCAGGTAAGTTTGACCGAGCAAAGCTAACCTTAAGATATGCAATCTATATAGCTGTATCTTTTGGTATCTTTGTAGGATTACTCTTCCAGATAATCTCAGAGAACGCCCTAGAACTCTTCACCGATGATCATGAAGTGATTGTCTCAGGTGGTAAATACCTTCAGGGATATATTTGGGATTGTATGTTTGCAGGTATCTCTTTTAGCTTTAGTGGCTTTTTCTGTGCTTTAGGTAAATCAGAGATCTCCTTTATGCATAATCTTATAGCTACAGTAACTCTAAGAGTACCAGGAGCATATGTAGCATCGGTATTATTCCCTACAACCCTATTACCAATGGGTCTTGCTACAGCAAGTGGCTCACTTTTATCAGCCATTATCTGTGTCATTGCCTATAAAGTGATTACCAAGAAACTTTAGTTGATTTAGTCAAATATTTTACTATAATAGTACGAATTTTTACTATTATAGGTATTTATATGAAGTCACGTGAAGTTATCAACAAGATCAACTCTCTAATCAATCAGAGCATTTATCTTTACGCTAAATACGCTCAAACCACTAAGACCTCATATGTCGATATGATGGTTCTCTATGCTCTATTAAATACAGATAAACCTCTTACCCAAATGGAGCTTTGCAACTACTACGGTATGTCCAAGCAAAGCGTGAATACCAGTGTTAAAAAGTTCAAAGAAGATGGTGTAATCCTTGTGGCACAGGATAAAGAGGATAAAAGACAAAAATATCTAAAGCTTTCACATAAAGGAGCTGAATACGCTCACTCCATTGTAGACAACCTCATGAGAATTGAAGATGAAGTCTCTGACATCATCGGTGAAAAAAACAAAGCCATTATCGAAGGTCTTGAGATGTATAACGTTCTTTTTGAAAAGCGCCTTTCAAATAAAGACTAAACGCTTTAAAAGAACATAAATA
>JBNMJE010000106.1:0-6328 GCA_050873645.1 Succinivibrio sp.
TTCAAGAATTCGTGATACTGACTACGCTGAAGAAGCTGCAAACTTATCACAGCAGAACATCATTCAGCAGGCTGCAACCTCAATGTTAACTCAGGCTAACAGCCGTCCACAGATTGCTTTAAGTCTGTTAGGTTAATTAAATATCTCTAAGATCCCCGGAAATTATTTAAATTTTCGGGGATTTTTTATTTCTTTGAACCTAATTTATGAAAACATCAGTCTTTACTGGTAAAATCCATGCAGAATTTTAATCGAGGATTTTATATGAAAATTGGTATTATCTGCGCTATGGATGAAGAGACAGAATACTTTCTGTCTAAATTAGAAAGCTATGAAACTAAAAATGTAGGACAGATCATTTTCTATGAAGGCAAGACTGCTGAAGGTAAAGAAGTTGTTATCTCAAGATCTGGTATTGGTAAGGCTAAAGCTGCTACTGTAACCGGTCTTTTAATTGCTTTATACAATGTAAGCTACATTATCAATTCTGGTATTGCAGGCTCCATCTCCTCTACTCTACATATCGCTGATATCGTATTCTCAACAGATGCTACTTACCATGATGCTGACTTTACCCCATTTAATTATGCTAAAGGTCAAATGCCAGGAGAACCTGAGGTATTTAACGCAAACTCAGAGTTAATTGCCAAAGCTGAAATTGCAGCATCTACTATTCCTGAATTAAAAGATCATGTAAAAAAAGGTCTTGTAGTATCTGGTGATCAGTTTATTAACACTCCTGAAGGAAAAGCAACCATTGCTAAAAATTTTCCTCAGGCCATGGTAACTGAGTGTGAAGGTGCTCCTATTGCACAGATCGCTCACGATTTTAATGTTCCATTCATTATCATCAGATCTGTATCAGACTGCGCTGATGAAAATGAAACTAAGACTTATGATTTTAATGTTAAAGTAGCATCAGAGAACAGTGCTAAATTAGTTTTAGCTATGATCAAGATGCTCTAGGAGAGAGTATGCCTGTAGAGCAGATCTTAAATGCAGCAAAAGGAGTTTCCATATCTGACTTTTTTGCCACATTTTTCTCAATTTTGCAGTATCCTGCTGTGACCTTGCTTACAGCAATGTTACTTGAGATTATTCTGCCTATAAACGCATCATGGCGCTTATCTAATTTGGCGCCTCTCTTCTCAAAGCTTGCTAAAAAGGTAAATAGACAGGAAAACTCACTAGGTCAAACTATCTTTTCAAGTGTGTTCTTGCCTTTTTTCCTTTTATGCATTGCTATCTTTACCATCCTGCTTTTAAGATTTTGTATAAACCATGACACTATTGTGTCGCTTCTGATACTGCCTTTTTTACTTGAATCAAAACCAGTACTTAAAACAACACTTCAAGTAAAAAGATCACTTGAGCATGATGATAAAGAATTAGCAAAAAAGTATTTGCAAAAGATTATGATTAGAGACTGTTCTAAACTCTCTTTTATGGGAGTATGTAAAGCTAACAGCGAAGCTGTAGCCGTAGGTCTTTTTGCAAACTGGTTCTCGGTGATGGTCTGGTATATGCTCTTAGGTATAGAAGGAGCTCTTATCATGCAGATGGTTGCAGTGATGAACAGATCATTTAGCTTTAAAGAAAAGAGAACCGAAACTTTTGGCATCTTTATTTATAAATTTGAACAGGCTCTTTTAGTCCCTAGTTTGATTGTCTACCTGCTCACCATGATCTTTTCAGTTCATATTGTCAGGATCTACAAAAACTTTATCAATCATTTAAAATTCTTGCCAAATCCTGTCACCTCACTTGTAATTGAGACTCTTGGATCATATGCTAATGTGTCTTTAGGTGGACCTCGTTACTACGAAGGTAAACTTGTAAGGCTTGCAAGAATTGGTGGTGAGAATGAACCTGACTTATACTCCCCATTAAAAATTTATAACAAACTAAGATTCTCTGGTATTCTCTTTGTTTGTTTCTGTGTTGTAGTCAGGATCTTTTTATATTCAGCTGCTTAATTTTATTCGTTATCACCAAAGCTATTAACAAAATAATTTAATGCGATAACAAGTTAAAAAAGTTACCCAAGATAAAGATAGTTATGTCAGATAAAGATAACAGTCAAGATTTTTTACAGTTATTAAAAGAACAGGAGCAGGAAGCTCTAGATCCTGAGTTCTCATCTTTAATTGGAGACTCAATTGGAGAGATCAAAACTCTTGTTCAGGATAAAGTAGAAAAGAGCTCTTCCCTTATTGACAAAAAACTTGCCAAAGCAAGGCAGGAAGCTGCTGTCAGAAAAACTGAGGATGTAACCGATTCAGCCTCATCTGGCTTTGTCCATATGGTTCAACCTAACGATGTCTTAGAGTTCCGTCGTCCTGGCGTACAGCCTTATGTAGTACAGAAGCTACGTAAAGGAGAATACCCTGAAGCTGATTTTATCGATCTGCATGGCAAGACCATTGAACAGGCTTATGAACAGGTAATGCAATTTTTGGCTTTTGCTAAAAAGCATGAATTCAGATGCATTCTTATCATTCACGGTAAAGGCGAAAGATCCAATCCTAAGGCCTTGATGAAAAGTCATGTAGCCCATTGGTTAAAGCAGATCCCTGATGTTTTAGCTTTCCATTCAGCTCCTGTTTGGAAAGGTGGAACCGGAGCCTTGTGCATTATCTTAAAGAAAGGCGATAAGGCATCTATTGTTAACCGCGAAATCTATCAAAAAAGGTAAGCAAATTTGAGCTTACCTTTTAGGTCAAATAGTCTAATTAAAGCAAGTCTCAGCTCTAACTTACCTTTAGAGCAGCAGGTGTCACGCCAAAGTAGCGTTTGAACTCTCGGCTGAACTGAGAAACACTCTGATAGCCGACTTCTAATGCTGCCACATAAGCTTTCGCATTTTGAGTAATGATCATCTCTTTAGCTTTATTTAATCTGATCTTTTTAAGATACTGTACAGGAGTATCTGAGGTAACATCTTTAAAGAGGCGGTAGAATGATGACACACTTAGATTTACTTCTTTAGCAAGATTATCCACATCAATTTCTTGATTATAGTTTTGCTCTAAAACATCAATAACTTTGTTGATCTGTACTAAAGGTCCTGCCTGTAAAGAGAGTTTTAATAACAGCTCTGCCTGCTCACCACATAAAGCTCTATATAAAACTTCACGTTTTAAAGCTTTTCCCAAAACTTTAGCTTCATTCTCATCAGACAGGCATTTTAAAAATCTTACTAAAGAATCCTGAAAATCCCCATCCATAGTAGAGGGTCCGATTGGAGATGGAATGTGCTTTGAATCAAAAGTCTTTATTCTGCCACGTAAATTCATGCTTTCAACTAGTTCACGAATTTCTTCAACTGAAAATCCAATAAAGATGCCTCTTACAGGGTCAACAAAACTTGCAAAAGTCTCACACTGAGCATGGATCATCATTGAACAGACAATGTAGTCTAAAGCTGAATACTCATAAGAGTGTTCTTCAAAAGTCATGCGCTTTTTTCCTGATAGCAGAATACAAAGTCCGGTTCTGTAGACAGTAGGCTCTGCACTTTTATAGTGGTAGCGTTTAAAATAGAAAACATTATCTAAAGGAGCATCTTTAGTACCTTCATCCATATCAGGGAAGTACTCTAAAGCTTTTGTAAATTCTTCCAAAGCACACCTCTCTTTTATAGAATTATGCATGATTTCAACTGTATTTTCACTCATATGATCTGATTTTGGTAGGATTAGGCAATATTTTGAAAATATTGTGCATATAAAGTTATATCTAAATGCACTAAATTAAAGACAGTAAAAGTAAGTCGTACTAGAAAAGTACAAGCAAATTTATCAAAACTGTTTATGAAAAACACTTGTAAAAGGAGTTGTTGTGAATTTTGAATTTTATAATCCAACTAAGGTTTTATTTGGTAAAGGCAATCTTGAAAAACTAGGTGAAGTGGTAAAGGCTTTTGGTAATAAAGCTCTATTAGTAACTGGTGGCGGTTCTGTAAAGAGAAACGGTACTTTTGATAAAGCAATAGCTTCATTAAAGAAAGCTAATGTAGAAATCGTAGAGTGCGATGGTATTGAGCCTAATCCAAAAATTTCATCAGTTAGAAAAGGCGTAAAATTAGTTAAAGAGCATAACTGTGATGTGATTGTAGCTTTAGGTGGTGGTAGTACCATGGACTGCTCTAAAGTAATTGCAGCTGGTGCCTTATATGATGGCGATCCTTGGGATATGATTTTCCACGGTCAGGAGAATGTTTATATTCCTAAAAAGGCTCTACCTGTAATCACAGTTCCTACATTAGCAGCAACTGGTTCTGAAATGGACGCTGGTGCTGTAATTTCAAATGCTGACACAAAAGAAAAGTCATTTGTAGAAAACGAAGTACTATTTCCTAAAGTTGCTGTAGTTGATCCTACCTTAACTTTAACCGTTCCAAAGAATCAGACTGGCTACGGTATCTGTGACATCATTGTTCATATTACAGAAAGCTACTTTAACGGAGTAGATGGCACCCCACTGCAGGATGCATTCTCTTTATCCACCATTAAAAACTGTATTTTTTATGGATTGAAGGCTTATGAAAATGGCCATGATCTTGAATCTCGTGAGCAGGTACAATGGGATTCCATTGTTGCTCTGAACGGATTTATCAGCTGTGGTACACATGGTGCTTTTCCTGTTCATATGATTGAGCACACAGTATCTGGTATCCATGACATTACTCATGGCGCAGGTTTAGCTATCATCAATCCTGCTTGGATGAAATTTACCATTAAGCATGGTGGCAATGTTAAGAAGTTTGTTGATTTTGCAACCTTCGTATTTAATGTAAAAGATACAGGAGATGATGAAAAGACTGCACTTGAAGGCGTAGCTAAATACGAAGACTTCTTAAGGAAGATTGGTTGCCCTACCCGCTTTAAAGATTTAGACATCGACGATAGCAAGTTTGAAGATTACGCAGATATTACTTTAAAAGTAATCCACGACGAGAATGGCAATCTGCCAGCACGTCCTGCTCTAACTAAAAAAGACATCATTGAGATCTTAAAGATTGCTAAATAACCTTAGATAGTACTTTCAGGAAAAGCATTGACCTGAAAATAATTATCCAAAGGTACTAACCTTAACATTTGGTAGTAGGATCTTCCTACTACCAAATCTACTTTTTAAAGTTCTATGAATATTATCAAAGATAAAGAATTCCAAGGCGAAAGACCTCTTTTCTTTCAACATGACTTAAGACTTGAAAACATTAAGATCTTAAACGGCGAATCTGCAATTAAAGAAGGACACAATATTGTTGCAGTTAATTCTTATTTCAACGGTAAATACCCTTTCTGGCATATCAACGATTTTGAAATTGAAAACTGCACTTTTGATACCGGTGCACGTGCAGCCATCTGGTATTCAAACAATTTAAAAATGTCCAATTGCAAAATCATTGCGCCTAAGATGTTCAGACGCATGAAGGGTATAGCCCTTTTTAAAGTTGAATTTACAGATGCGCAAGAGACCTTATGGGATTGTGAGAATATTGCCTTAAAAGATGTAAAAGCCGTAAACGGCGATTACATATTTATGAACAGTTCTAATATCGCTGTTGAGAACTTTAACCTGCAAGGCAACTATTCATTCCAGAATTGTGAAAACATTACCATTAAAGATTCTGTCTTAGATTCAAAAGATGCCTTTTGGGAAGCTCACAATGTTGTAGTTGAAAACTCAGTATTAAATGGTGAGTATTTAGGTTGGCATTCAAAGAACTTAAAACTTATTAACTGTAAGATAAGTGGCACACAACCATTGTGTTATGCTGAAAACTTAACTTTAGTTAACTGCACCTTTGATAAAGATTGTGATCTTGCCTTTGAATATTCAACAGCAATTGATGCAACTATCAAAGGCCATGTTACCAGTATAAAAAATCCTACTTCTGGCATAATTAAAGTACAATCAGTAGGAGCTATCATTCGTGATGAGAATACCAAAGCGCCTGATAATTGTGTTATAGAAGAAGGTTACAATGGCTGAGCATAAATACAATTTTGATGAAATCATAGACAGAAAAAACACCTACAGCTACAAGTGGGATCTTATGAAAGATCCTGAGGTCTTACCTTTATGGGTAGCTGATATGGATTTTAAAGCAGCTCCAGCTATCTATGAAGCTGTAAACAAACTTGCACAGCAAGGCTGTTACGGCTATGGTGTTGCGACTAAAGAATACTATGATGCCATTATCAATTTCCATAAAAGACATTATGGCCAGCATGTAGAAAAAGACTGGATCTCAATTTCTACAGCGATTGTTCCTGCTCTAACTGCAATTTTACAGGCACTGTCTTTACCTGGTGATGAA
>JBNMJE010000107.1:0-6071 GCA_050873645.1 Succinivibrio sp.
GTTCGCGGCGAAACCATTGACCTGAGGTAAAACCAATCCTCGTATAACAGAGTGGCCAATGCCGTATCTTATACTGAGAAGAGCGTCTTATCTAAATCACTAAAAAGGTACTTGACAAAGGTCACTTCATAACAGCTTTGAGTTGAGCTATTATTCAAAAACTCAGACAATTTAGAAATAATCTCGATTCCTTCAGTTAATCCATAGTAAAAGAAGACGGTTGATCCTGACATGAAAAAGACAAACAGAGCATATCTTCCAAGTCTTCTTTCCCAAAGATCACATTTATAACGCTCTAGATATGCTGAACTATCATCATTCTGTTTAATTACTTTTTTCTTTTGGGCTATCAGCAAGCCACTCTTTTGGTTTTACTCGATTGCTATCTTCCATTATCAATAATTCCTAAGTTGACAAGTTTCCAGTGAACCGCATCAATGGAAACATTAAACAAAACTGCAAGATCATATTCTGTTTTAAAACCTTTAGAGCCTGCTAATCTTAATACAGCTCTAGAAGGCATTAAGATTTCAGCCGCAAACGAGTTGGCAGCAACTTCTTCAGGATGATAAATACCATCTTTAAAATTGTCTCTAAACATATCTCCATACATGGTATGTCCAAGCACATGATGTCCTAACTCATGAGCTATAGTAAATCGCTGTCTGTTTGCAGATTCATTTGGATTATAATAAATAACTTTATCACCTGAATCTTTATCTATAGAAGCCATGCCACTGAAATTTTGGCATAAAGATTCTTCCAAAGGACGAATGCAAATTCCACATCTATTAGCTATATCATCTACTTTCACTGGAAGAAGCAGATCCCAATATCTATCTAAAATTTCTTTTGCTTCATTAGACATTGTCAGATCTCCTCAGATAAAAAGATGGTTATAAAAACCAGCAACTGTAAACAGCACTTAGATGATATCTCTAAAAAACGACTTACATCTCAAAATTGGAAAGCAGTAAACAGGTGCACTGTATACCTACTACTCAAAGCTTAAGCTAATATTAGCATAATCTCAACCAATTTTATGCTGAGCATAATTTTTGTGAGTTCATACGAAACAGCACCAGAATCATGTTAATCAAGGATTGTCTACCGCCAGTTAGGCGGACACTCTTTGTCAATTAAAAATGAGTACATGCGACAGCTACACGGACACTATTTTTTATTTGTAGCAGCTTACCTGAATTTTTTCTTTCTAAATTCATCATTACTCCCAAAATGAAAGACATAACCTCAAAGCGCAGTAATTTCGATGTAAACTTATTTTATCTTCATAGCTTTATCTTGTTAACAGGCTTCAACACATGGGAGGTTCTAAAGAAGCTGCTGATGCTGTAATTGACAGGATTCTCCATAACTACCAGCTGATACAGTTAGAAGGTCAATCCCAACGCTCTGAAAAACCTAAGTTGAAAAATGAGGAGGAGCAATAATGTCCTCTCATAAAATAACAGAAAGTGTAATGGGTGTAATGAAAAATCCTCAAAATAAGGCTAAAAACGGGTGTAATGATTACATTACACCTATTACACCTGGAAATTCAGCTCCTCTCAATAAGGATGAAGTTAAAGAGCTTTACATAAAATTAAGAGCCTCAGGAGTTGATCCTACAGCTAATATTCTCCACCGCTCTATAGGTCATGGTTCTCTTTCAACCTTACAACGCTTTGTAAATGAATTCAATGAGGCATATGTAAAAAATTAGCTAAGTGAAATTGATAAGAAACGTGTTCCCAATGAGACTATTGAGCAGATCGTTCACGATCTTACAGATGTCTGCATCAAGGTAAAGCTAAAAGAAGATGATTCTAAGATTGATACTTTGAATTCTATGCTTTTAAAAGCCTATCAAGAACGCAAAAGTTCTGAGGAGGAACTAACTGCTACTATTGATAAAGCAAATAGTGAGATATCTACTCTTACATCTAAAGTATCTGAGCTTGAAATCGACAACAGCTGACTACTCTCTGAAAATAACGCACTAAGAGATCAGGTCAATGTTTTGAGTAGAGAAAGAGCTGATGATCGTGAAAAGTATCAGTATCTAGAAGGAATGTCGAACTTGCTCAAGAGAGCTAGCTTAGATCCTGAAGGTATAAGCAAACTTTTAGAGGAATTAAAGAAGAAAAATAACGGCGAAGAGGAAAATAAGTAGCCTATTTTTGGGGTAATAGGTGTAATGAAGTTGGCAGAAAGAGCTTTTTTAGGTGTCCGAGTAACTGCCAACTTCAACTTGGTCACTTGTGTCCGCGTTCGTGGCGAAGGGTGGCCAAGTAACTGGCGGTAGACATCAAGGATATTAGCTAAACCTTGCTAATACCTCTTTTATACCTTAATACGCCATTTTTTTTAAATCTTCAAAACTGTCATTGAAAATTTCCTCTAACACCTGCCTGCAAGCAACCTTCTTTACTCTAAGAACATCAGATGACTCTTGCACCTTAAATGTCTCTTGATGATGTTCAAAACACAGCATAAGATAAGAATTGATGTAAGGCTCTGCCTCTTCAAGAGTCCACGACAGTTCTTTTTTAAGTCTTAAAAAAGCTGATAAGACACTAACGCACTTTACATTACTAAAACTTATTGCTCCATTACAAGCTGCTTTATCGTCAGAGCAGAAAACATAAATTTCATCGCCTTTAAGTAAGGCTAGAAATGCAACAGTACATATGATTTAATCTATCCTAGACTGTTGTGTTTTCCCTCCTTAAAGTCATCATAGAACTTGTCTTTAAATACAGTATGTTTTAAAACAAAGTGACCTAATTCATGTGCTTTAGTAAAACGTTGCCTATTAAAAGACTCACTTTGATTATAGTAGATGTGCTTAAGTCCTGTTGTACTATCGACAAAAGCTACTCCACAGTAATCTTTACAAAGATCTTCATCTAGTGGTCTTATGATCTCCCCTAATCTTGAGGCAATATCGTCAACCTTAACAGGTTAAAGATAGTCCCAGTATCTTTCTAAAATCTCTTCTGAATAGGTGGCAATCTCAATCCTGAGAACAAATCTCTGAACTATCATGTTAACTATCCTGTCGACTTTCCTGTATTCTCCAAGATCTTGTTAAGTGATTCAATGCTGTCTTTTACAGCTCTTTTAAAAGAATCCTCCGCCTTACTAAGTTCCACTGCTACATTTTTACAAGTATTTTCTTTGCCATTTGTGTTTTTACTACTCAGACAATTTAAATTCAAAGAGATGAGATGGAATAATCTTTGATTGTCATTGCTGCTATTATCGTTAGACTCAATAGACCAACGAGCAACGTTAGCTTTAGTTTTACTGCCTTCTGCGTTCTCTTGTGGCTTAATACCTTCTTCTGTATCTAGAGAATTTTCTTCAGCATTATCTCCTTCTGATATTGAAGGATAAAAGATCATGCCTAACTTTGCCTGATACCTTAACATGTACATGACTGTTTTATAATAAACACTGTTTCTCTGTTCATCCTTAAGATCTCGTTTTCCATAAAGGTTCATGTATTTAGCATCTGCAATTACAGGCAGATAGTTCTTTCCTACATAGTCTGGAATAATTCTTTGAAATGGTTTGCCCATTTCATCTGCAAAAAGGCAATCCTTTTCTTTAGACGACATAGTTTTATGGATAAAGTAATCTTTTAGCAAGGTTGCCACATACTCTTCCCAAAGCCAGGCACAGTCTATTAAGACACCATACTTACCATTCTCAGTACCAAAGCTGTCTAAGGTCATTTTCTTGTGTTTTAAAACATCAAGGCAGAACTTTTGAAGATCTCTGTGACATTTAAACAAAGGTGATGTTATAGGCTTGTTCTCATTTTTGTGAATAATTTGCCTTTTATCATAAGACCAGTAGTCTTCAGATTTAAACAGAAGATCATCAATTTCCTTTCCTTTTGGCTTTTTGCCTTTTTCAAAAAGCATCTCGTAGCAAAGTCTTGCAAGATAGATATAGCTGTTCTTTGAGGTGTACTCGTTATAGGAATAAGCTACTTTGTAGTTCTCTGGACACATGTTTAACTTGATGTGTCTTGCTATATCGATAGTGCCTCTAGGGGAAGTATCATTCTTATGAACCTTTTCATAGGATTTATACTCTCCTTCACGATAGGCATTTTTAAGTTTTGATAAGAAGCTTAGTTTTAATAAAAGATCGAGATTTAGGTCTGTCTTGTTATTACCACCTTGGGTTAATAACCAATCATTAAGATCATAGATCTTATTGAGCATGTGGTTTATAAATGCAAACTTATGCTTGACATCTTCAAACCTTGAGTAAATCTCAATACAGCTATCATTGCTTAAAGATAAGACACCAACAAAGTTTCCTGTAAACCATTGAGAGCCTAACTTTCTGAATAAAACGATGTCTTTATCTTTTACAAAGACAGATCCATTAGTGGCATCAGACAGTTCTTTTTGAACCAAACCTTCTGATGACCAAATAAAGATCTTTGCATGCTTTTCTTCAGCACCAACATTATCTTGAGCCTGTTCTTTTGGTCCTTTAGCTTTGCTAAAGAGCGCATCAAACAAGCTGTTTTCTGATATGGGGCTGTTATCTTGGAAAGAATTTACCTTTCCATTATTATGTGTGCTGCTAGGCATTTGTATCAGCGCTTACTGTTTTACGTTAAGAGGATCTTTTTTTTGAGTCATCATTTTTCGAGCCTACCTTTGAGTCTACAAATTTAGATTTGTAGTCCTCTATCTTATCTTCTGAACCTTTAATGTAATCTTTGATAATTGGCTCTAAATGGTTATTCCACAGTTCTTCTTTTAAAGTTTTAACTGATGTTTTGCTAGAATTTTTAAGTGAGGTTAGATATGAACCTCCTAGCATATAGTCAGGTCCAAGATTCTTTTTAATAAGCTTGTTTAATTCATTAAATGACTTTTCAATTTCACTCATATGTTTAGACACAGAATTTGTACAATCATCAAGTACAGAGTTAACAATGATTTCATTGAGTGTGTCTTGAACATTTACTGTTAGCCAGGAGAATCGTCTTCTAAAAGCAAAGTCCATTGCTTCCAAGCTGCGATCAATTTCATTCATGGTTGCTAATATATAAACGTTCTCTGGAATGTAGAATCCATTTTGAAAAGGGTCTTTATCTTTATCTTCAATTAAAGACGAATATTGAGTATCTACTTTGTTTGATACATCTTCAGATTTTGAATCAACAGGTGCTCTTTTATCAGTTTCAATCATACTGAAAGCTTCACCGAAGATCTTTGAAACTTCACCTCTGTTGATCTCATCAATAATGAAAAAGAATTTTGCGCTTTCAGCTAAATTAGCATATTTATGATTTTCGTTGAACTTTACAACTTGCCTACAGAAATCCTTGAATATGCCATCTTTTCTATCATATATGATGTTGCTATCAACTTTTTTAGGTCTTAAACCTTCAATAAAATCAGAATAGTCATAGCCAGGATGGAACTGAACTGTTTTAATAAAATAATCAACAGTTAGATAAGCACTTTGTTTGCCTTCAGCTTTTTCTAGGTTATTTTCATATATAAAGTTGCTAACTTGTTCACGAGCATAGCTTTGACAAGCGAAGGTCTTTCCTGTGCCTGGTGCTCCAGTTAAGATGATATTCTTATCACCTCGTGAAATTAGCTCATCAATCTTATTTGATAAGCCACCTTGATTTTCAAAAGTTGACCAGAAGAAACAACCAAAGCAATATGATTTAAAAAGGTTAATTACCGTTGATTTTAACCCTTCGTTAATGGTTACATATTCAACTTTATTGTTGTCTGCACCTGATGCTGTTGGTATTGAGTCAAGTTCTGTTATTTTATTTTGTTTTGAATCGAGAAAAGTAACAAATTGCTCAAAGATTGCTTGAGATTTGCTCTCCCAGTTATTTAATTGAGTGCTTTCATCTAAAACAATTTGCTTTACAACTGGATAGTCTGCTAAGAACAGAATAAAAGTCTGATTAACTATCTGCAATTGATCTGTTAACTTCAATCATCGGATCTTTTTATTAGTCTAAGTAAGGAAATAAAAAGCCCAGAACTAAGTCTGGGCCTTATATTTAACGA
>JBNMJE010000108.1:0-6043 GCA_050873645.1 Succinivibrio sp.
ACAATAATTGTATTTATGTTGATAAAACAGCTCAAATCAGTCAATTTGCTGTGAAAAAAGGTCCTTTTTTCATTTCACGTCCAAGACGTTTTGGTAAGTCAACTCTTATCAATACCTTACATGAGCTCTTTGCTCATGGTATAGAGAAATTTAAAGGTTTAGAGATTGAACCTTTATGGGATGATAAAACATACAAAGTTATCCATTTAGATTTCTCCATATTTAAAGAAACACCTTCTATTGGTTCATTTAATAAAAATTTTATTGATAACCTTAGATTTGCTTTAGAAAGAGCTGGAATTAAGCCTACAAAAGAAAAAGTAGATTTTCCTGCTCAACTACTTGAGAAGTCTATCGAAAATGAATCTGAGAGAGCAGTTGTACTTTTAATAGA
Source organism: Succinivibrio sp. (assembly GCA_050873645.1). GTDB lineage: Bacteria > Pseudomonadota > Gammaproteobacteria > Enterobacterales > Succinivibrionaceae > Succinivibrio. The sequence goes on from JBNMJE010000108.1 coordinate 395, forward strand.
TGAATATGATGCTCCACTAACAGCAGTCTTAAATGATAGCAATGAATTTGAAGATAGACGTAAGATCTTATCTAGCTTCTATTTGACAGTTAAATCCTTTCAGGGAAAATTCCGTTTCATCTTTATCACTGGTGTAACTTATTATGCCCACACTTCTATATTCTCAGCATTTAACAATCTGACGGATTTGACCTTAGACAGTGATTGTGGTGCACTATTAGGCTATACCACAGAAGAGTTAGAAAAGTACTTTAGTGAGTACATCGATAATGCAGCTATAGAATTAAATAAAGAGTATGAAACAGATATCTATAACCATGAAACAGTAGTTGCAGAACTCAAAAGAAATTACGATGGCTATAGCTTTGATAGAAAATGTAAAGCACATGTCTTCAATCCATGGTCAATCATTAAGTTTTTAGAAAGGCCAAAAGAAGGTTTTATTCCATACTGGATGTCATCAGGAGGTTCAACTCCTACTTTCCTTGTTAACTACTTAAAGCAAGGATTAAAAAAGTACAATTCAAATGAATTGCAATCTCTGCTAGGTATTGACTCAACTGTCAATAAGGATTCCGACTCACTGTATCCAAGCATTGAAAATATAGCAAGCCTTGATCTGTTTGCTATCTTGTATCAGGCAGGATATTTCTGCATTAAGTCTGCTGAAGATGGATATTTTAAGGTCGGTATTCCAAATCTAGAGGTAAAGAAAGCATATTCAAACCTTGTACTAAACCAATTAACAAGAACTCAAGACGCTAAGTTAAGATTCATTGAAGTTTTCAAAAAGGTTTTAGCATCAGGCAATTTAGATAAGATAAAAGAACTCTTTAATACATTTATCAATGAACTCTCATACGAAACAGTAAAGAACTTTAATGAAGCATGTTTTAGAGATGTACTAAAACTTGCAATGCTAACCTTTAATGTAACAGCATCAACAGAGGTAATGGGCGCTTGTGGAAGAGCAGATATTACAGCAGAGGCAGGTGACTACCTATATGTCTTTGAATTAAAGGTAACAGATAACTGTAAGGACATTGCAACAAAGCTCAATGTTGCCAAAGAGCAAATCATAAAGAACAAGTACGCAAGACGTCTTACAGATAAGACTGTAGTACCAGTAGCTTTAGTCTTAGAGAATAATTCTAAGAATAGAGAAAAGAGTGATACTCCAGTATGTGAGATTGTAGCTTTAGAGAAAGTTTAAAGAGATCAAAATTCTATGCGAGCAAATATACGGTGAATGAACTCTCACCGTATTTAAGAAAGAGTAGCTTCAATTATTACCACTTCTTCTTATCACCAAAGATCTCATCAAGATCGCTCTTATCAGCTAAGCTCTGACCATCTGCGTCAGCTTTTTCTTTCTTGGCAGGATCTTTAATCTTGGTTTCAGCGTTGATGCCATTTAGAAGGTTTGTTAAAAGATCTTCCTTTTCAGTAAGCCAACCGTCTTTTACACCTGACGCTTTGATAACACTTAAGCCTTTATCAATAAGTTGTCTGCATGAGCCTACCTGACGCAGTCTTTTCATTTCAAAAACTTTTTGAATTAAGTTAGAGATGTTAACTTTTAGTACCAGAATATAAAGACGACGATCTTCTTTATTTAATTGAGAAGGATTTAAAGGAATACCAGAGGTCATCTCTGATTTAAGAATGCTACGCAGTCTTCTGATAACACGAAGTTGAGCAATAGCCATAGCATCATTTTCTGGTGCTTTAAATGAGCTCATCTCCTGATAATTGGTTTTCAGCTCAGCAATGATCTTTTCTTCGTTGGCAATTCTGTCTTTTACTTCATCTCGAGCTTTAGGATCGATGGCTCTTTTTCTTAAAGCTCTGATAATTCTATAGTGAAGTACTAAAACCAGTGTTTTTGAGAATGCAACCTGAGCTTGATTTAAAAGCAGTTCTTCACATTCAGTGATGATGTTTCTTGCTCTTGTTGAGATAAGTCTAGCATCCTGCTCACGACGAGCCACATAATCACTGTACATATTTACAATGATTAAAAGGAAACTTGCTAGAAGAACAAAAATAACTGCTATTGTAATAAACATAATCGCTTCTCAAAACCGAAACATTCTCGTTATTATAACGGTATACAGCACAATTACTTAAGTTTATGGACAATTTTTTGAGCAAAATCGTAAACTCACTCAAATTTATATCTAACTTTACTCCAATGCCATTACATAATTTGATTTTAAACTGAATTTTCATTATTAACTTTGCTCAATAGAAAGTTGAATTAGGTTGGTTGAATTATGTATGGTGAACCCTTGTAAATCGTTTGCGTCATCACTTTAATAAATGCTATTTATGCTATAATTCTTAATGTTGTAAACAATACAACAGTGTTTTTAGCGGTAACGAACCGCCTCTGCTTTTAGCAGAAATTAAAATCGGCAGTTGCAGACAGCTGTAGCCACAATAAAAACTGACTACAACGGTTCACTGAACAAGGAAAGTACCATCTATGACAACATTGATTAAGACAGCTGACTTCATTGAGTCTGTCTGTGATGCGATTCAGTTCATTTCTTATTATCATCCAAAAGATTTCTTAAAGGCTATGAAGCATGCCTATGAAATTGAGCAGAATCCATCAGCAAAGAACGCAATCGCACAGATCTTAGTAAACTCAAAAATGTGTGCAATTGGACATCGTCCATTGTGCCAGGATACAGGTGCAGTTACCTGCTTCGTTAAGATCGGTATGGATGTTCGCTTTGAAGGCGACATGACCATTCAGGAAATGGTAGATGAGGGTACTAGAAGAGCTTATGCTTTCCCAACTAACCCTCTACGTAAGTCTATCTTGATGGACCCTTTAGGAAAGAGAATCAACACCAAAGATAATACTCCTACAGTAGTTCACATTGAGATGGTTCATGGCAACAAGGTTGAAGTTGCTATTGCTTCAAAGGGTGGTGGATCTGAGAACAAGACTCACATGAGAATGTTAAATCCATCAGACAGCGTAGTTGATTACGTTTTAAGTCAGATCCCTCTAATGGGAGCTGGTTGGTGCCCTCCAGGAATCATCGGTATTGGTGTTGGTGGTACTCCTGAAAAATCAGCAATTTTAGCTAAAGAAGCATTAAACGATCCTATTGATATCCAGGAGTTAATTGCTCGTGGTCCTAAGAATGCTGAAGAAGAGTTAAGACTTGAGCTTTATGACAAGATCAACAAGTTAGGTATTGGTGCTCAGGGCTTAGGTGGTATTACTACAGTTCTAGATGTTAAGGTAAAGACCTACCCATGCCATGCTGTATCAAAGGCAACTACTATTATTCCTAACTGTGCTGCAACTCGTCACATTGACTTTGAGTTAGATGGTACAGGTCCTGCAACCTTTACTCCTCCATCATTAGATGATTACCCAGATATCGAAATCGGTGGTGCAAGTGCTAATGTTAAGAGAGTAAATCTTGATACTATCACTAAAGAAGAGATTGCTTCTTGGAAGATGGGTGAGACCTTATTATTATCAGGTACTATCTTATCCGGTCGTGATGCTGCTCATAAGAGAGTATGTGATTTAATCGCACAGGGCAAACCATTACCTGATGGCGTAGATTTCCACAAGAAGTTCATCTACTACGTAGGCCCAGTACCTGCTGTAGGTAACGAAGTTGTTGGCCCTGCAGGTCCTACCACTTCAACACGTATGGATAAGTTCGTTGAAACCATGCTTTCACAGACCGGTCTATACGGCATGATTGGTAAGTCAGAGCGTGGTCCTGAGGCTATTGCTTCAATTAAGAAACACAAGGCTGCTTACTTAATGGCAACCGGTGGTGCTGCTTACTTAGTATCTAAGGCAATTAAGTCAGCTAAGGTTCTAGCATTCGAAGATCTTGGCATGGAAGCTATCCGTGAGTACAAGGTTGTTGATATGCCTGTAACAGTAGCTGTTGACAGTGAAGGTAACTCAATCCATAAGATTGGACCTGAGCAGTGGTCAAAGAAGATTGCTGAGATTAAGTTCAAGTACATCTAATTAAAGTACTTAAACTAGATTGAATATCCTCTAAACTTAGAATTAGGGGATATTTGTAGAGTGACGCTTTCTTGAAATACAGAAGGCGTTTTGTTATTTTGGTGTTGTATATAAAATGATAAGTATTGTTGATAATATAATTAAAAGTTTTACCCCCCCCACCCAACAGGCATTAAATCTCTTTTAACTTATTGTATTCCAAAGCGAATATTGTCTTTTTTATATCTGTTTTTATATTTATCTTCTTATCTCCTTTATTTCTTGATTCGATTTCTTCATTTAGTTACGTGTCATCTTTGTTTAATGATGTTGGAAGAATTGATCTTTACTTTGATAACAGTTCAGAAAGTAACTCTAAAATAGAATTCTCTAAATTTCCTGAAGGAATTAGTGTTGACTATCCTGATTGGATGAAGCAACCAAAAGGTAATGGAGCTACGCTTACTATTAAAGAAGCTCTTACATCTTGGACAGATTATTCTTTCACTCTAAGTTCTTCAAGCGATAGTTCAATAAAGATCGATTTTTTAGGTCCTGACAGACGTACAAATAACACAAAAGTTCGCTATCCTGTTGTAGTTTCATATAAGCAAATAGCTTTAAACAATAACGTTATCAATCCTAATCGAGTTAATGTTTATCATGATAAGCGCTACAACAATGTAATTCAGTTAAGAAAAGGGGAAGAGGTAACAGTATCTTTTAAAATAAAAGGAAGATTTCCAAGCTTCGACGATTTTTCAAAGACTCCGGAATTTTCTTGTACAGCTTTTATTACTGTTCTCCTGTTTTCTCTTTTATTAGGTTCCTCAATTGGAAATACTTATTCATGGAAAAGTAGCTCTAAAAAGAGTAGTAGCAGAAAGTCTTATTATGATTTCTTGCGAATCTTTGCCATTTTCTTTGTTATCTACAACCATAGCGCAGGCTTTCATTTGTATCTTGGATACAATACGGTTGGTGTTGAAGAGTTTTTACATATTTGCCTGTCGGTGTTTGACAAAATAGCTGTACCATTGTTTTTTATGATTTCAGGTGCTTTGCTATTAGGAAAAACAGAATCAATTTTAACAGTGCTTTTAAAAAGAGCTTCTAGGGTTGTTTTAGTACTTATCTTCTTTACTCTTCTGACAGTGTACATGAGATTTCTCTGTTATAAGGAAGTCTATGATACTGAAACTATCGTTCGCGGGTTATTGCAAGGAGATCTTCCTCATGCATTTCCATATTGGTTTTTATATGCTTATCTAGGATTTTTAATAGTATTACCTTTGTTAAGAAAAATAGCTCAGAATCTTGAAACAAGAGATATGATTTTAATCATCAGTTTGTTGTTCATTTTTACCACTATTTTACCTACTTTAAATTTAGCATTAGCGCGCTTTAAAATAGCACCAATATGGTTTCAGGGTAACTTTTCATTCATGAATTATGTGGTGACGAGGAACAGTCACTGCATTATTTAGAAACAGCATATCACATCCTAGGCTAGAGAAGCTTTTCTGAATAATGTTGAAATTAACAACGTTATTGGAGAAAAGCGATGAGTGCAGCCAAGTGTCAGTTAAATGAAGCTGAGAAAAAGCTGTTAAAAGAGAAGCAAGCTGTAGGCGTAACTGTTGTAGGTATAG
>JBNMJE010000109.1:0-6012 GCA_050873645.1 Succinivibrio sp.
ACATGAAGCCTTATTTAATATGATGGGTATTGATCCTGTAGTGCTTCAGAATACTAAACTCAAGAAAGCTACTTTAGATGATGATATGGGGTTAACTGTTTCTGAATGATTTCGTGTAAGAACAAAAACGAGATCTTAGGGAACCATAGAAAAGATAAAGCCTAAAAGTCTATCTTTACTTTTCAAACTTGTTTAAATTAGGAATTAAAAAGGGGAGAGATTTAGATGGTCGGTGATGTAGGGTTCGAACCTACGACCCTCTGGTCCCAAACCAGATGCGCTACCGGGCTGCGCTAATCACCGAACGGAATGCATTATAAGAATTGACTGAGCCGATGTCAATTTTTTTTCAGATCTTTTTCAAACTTTTTTCAGGTTTTTCAACTTACTTTACCTGCAATAAAGTCTAAATAGCAGAACAGAATTAGCACGAATATGATAAAAATCGGCTTTGTTAAGTGTTGTCTTACAAAGGACCTATTTCTTAGTGTTTGGAACAAGTTCTACTCTACTGTCGATTTCAATGCAAAATTCAAATCGACAAGGCAATATCTAAATTCGTCAGACACACAAAACTAAATTCTCATTAAAAAGCTCTTCAATTTAATGCACAGATTTTTTTAACCCATGTAACAAAAAGATATCAACTAAATTAACCATGTCTATCTACTAATGTAAACTGACATCTAAAATGCGGAGTAAATAATATTTATAAATCAATTAGATAGATTAAAATTGCACCTGTAAATCAGCTTAAAAGATCAAAATTCTAAAAATGAACCTCATTTTTAGCAAAAATTTGGGTGTTTTTAACTAAAAACACAAAAACTGAACTATGTGATAAAAATTTTTAAAAAATAATTTTTTACTAACTTATTGATTTATAAGAATTCATAAAATTTCTTAAAAAATATTTTTTGAGAAAGTGATCACAAATGAAAAAATGTGATATAGTTCACGTACTCCTTATGTTTGTTTGATTGTTGTCCCCTGAATGATTTTTTGTATTCAGGGGATTTTTCTTTTTGGGGTAGTTAATTTTTTAAGACTGCTTTTTAGCTTTAAAACTAAGTCATCCGATTTCTTCTACTTATTTCCTTCCCATTCCTACTCTCTGCCTACAGGTTTCCTATAAAGATTTTCTACAAATCATTGATAACAGAGAATAAGCCTTAATCAATCTTAAATAACGCTGTCTTTAAATAAAGACCATGTTATCGGCATTTACTTAACAATGCCTTACTTCATATTTTTTAAAACTTGCTTACACTTTATTGTTTAACATTCTGAACACACAGCATTTTTTTGCTACAATAATCCACTTATATAATAAAAATATAACTATGAAAGCATCGACATTATTTAATTTTGTTGAGAGTGGAGAACAAAGGATGTCTTTTGTATCAGATTTTAAGAGATTAACTCTAGTTTTAGCTGTATCAGCTTCATCAATGTTAGTTTGTAATGGCTGTATCACTGCTTTAGTAGGTGCTACTGCAGCCGGTGCTGGTGCAGTTATCGGTTCTGACAGCCGTACTGTTGATGTACAGGTTGATGATCAGAAGATCGAAAACCAGGTAGGCAGAATTTTAAAGAATGATCGCATGAGATCAGATTCAAAAGTCTTTAGAGTTGACTGTGTATCAGTAAACGGTAATGTTCTGTTAGTAGGTCAGACTCGTGATACAGAGTACATGAACTGGGCTTTAGGCTATATCAAGAAAGTTCCTAACGTAAAGAGAATTTTCAACTGCGTATCTAACAAAGATCCTATTAAGACCAGTGTGATTGCACATGATGCTTTCATCACTTCAAAAGTTAAGAGTGCTCTTTTATTCGGTTCAAAGATTAGTTCAGGTAGATTTAAGGTATATACCGAGGATAGCGTAGTTTACTTATTAGGCTACATCACTCGTGACGAAGGTCAGAGAGCTATCAACCAGACCAGAAAAGTTGGCGGTATCAAGAAGATCCACCCAATCTTTGACTATATGGATGCCTCAGGTACACCTAATTCATCAGACGGTGCTCCTGTAGTATCAGATAATTCATCAGAATCATTAACTGTAACACCAGCTACAACTACCAGAAGCTCATCATCAATGGCTAATGAAGTTCAGTCTGATGTTGACAATGGTGGCGCTGTACTTGAAGATGACACAGATCTGTTAGCTCCAAGTGCTCCAGCTCAAAGTTTCTAATTAGAAAAAAATATGGCTCAAAGATCTAAACCCCAGGCAATCTTCTTTGTGGATGCATACACCCCAAATGAAGGTGAGATGGGCTTATGCCTTGAATATGGCATTCTCAGCTGGTCTAGCCTTAAAAAGGATAGACCAGAGGTATATGTACATTCATTTTTAAAACCAGCAACTACTCCTAATCGAGTACGCTGGTCTAATGCATCTGTTGAGATGCATATCTCAAAAGATTTCATTGAGAACAACAGTGATCTTCCAACTATCGATGACATGATTGAAGCTGATTACTTAAAAGGGAAATCAGTTGTCTGCTTTGATAGTACTGTAGAACCTTTCTATTCTCTATTAGAAAAAAGTTCTGAGGTAGTATCCATAGTTCAGCTTTGGAATGATCTCTTTGCCGATAATGAAAAAGCTCTGTTATGTACCTCTCTTTCAAAGATGTGTGACTTTATTGGTATGTTGCCAGATGACAAGGAAAACACCAATTACACACCTTTGTTAAAGCGCCTGCATCAGATGGCTGCTTTATGGTTCCTGTTAGAGGAAATGTCAAAGCACCCTAAGTCAAAACGCTCTATGGGCGCAGGTGGCATGCAGTTTAACTTTATTTGGCCTTTACCTAAGACCAATGAAAAGTGGTTTGAGCGCGATGTAAACTCTTTTAAAGATCTTACTGATGATGAGATTAAAGAGTTCTTCAGTGGTACCTTAGCAGACAGAATCAACTGGTTTGAGATGAGTATGTATGCCTGTGATTGGGTCTTCCATCGTCAAAAGAACAGGGGAACTGAGGATCTTGAAGGACGTAATGAGATGGCAGATTTCATCTTTAGAAACGTTCTAAACTTCAAGATGCAGGTCTGGGTTCTGATTTACTACTCAATCTATAATCACAGATTGGAGACTGCAAGACAAATTGCTTTAGACCGCTGCGACTTGCGTAAATTAAAAAGTGCTCAGTTAGAGAACTTCTCAAACTTTATCATTGAAAACCTAGATGTTTTCTTATCAGGCGATCAAAAGCAAAAGCTATTAGCTTCTTTAATCAAACAGTCTTTTGATGCTAATGGCTCTGCTCGTTTTGAGCATTTTGATTTTGACGCTCTGCAAAAGCAGTATGCATCTCACCGAGGTGATGATCAGAAACTGTATTTTACAGATAATGCTCCTGATACAAAGTTAAAGAACTGCTATAAAGAAATTCGTGATGCTTCAGGACGTACTATTTACAGACGTTATGAAGTAAAGGGCAGAGGTAAGGAGAGAGCTGCTGCAAAAGATCTCGTACTTAGAAATTTAAACAGACTCTATAACGATGCTCGTAACGTCTTTTCAGATATGTGGCTTACTCCATCCTTAAAACTGTGGATACAGTTTATTACAGGCTGTAATATCGCCGAGATTGTGCGTCCTGTAAGAGCAAACGACTCAAGTGAGTTGATTGAGGTAAGAACAAGCCTTAGCAAAATACTTGAAAGATGTGCTTATGATTATCTTTTAAAACTGTATAATGAGCTCAAAAAGATATTTGCTGCTTTGCAGGATGACAATATTGAGATCTCTCCATTCCAGTTTAACTTCCAGGGAATTTCAATTGAAGTAGAGATCATCTCAGCTGCAAAAGTAGGCTTCTTTAAGCGATTATTTAGTTTTGAGTAAATCTATGTAAGATCATTTACTGTGTTCTTACATAGTAAGTAATAGTGAAAATGATCTTAAATTCTTTAAAAGCTGCTGCACTTACGGCAGCTTTATTATTTGGTGCAAACACAATTGTAAGTACAGCTAACGCTGCTGAGGTTATCGGTGAATATGCAAACGGCTGTATTAAAGGCGCAGTACCACTAAACAGTGGTACTAACTATCAGGTTCAGATCTGGGGACAGGGCAGAAACTACGGTCATCCTGAACTTATTGATTACATCCAAAAGCTCGTTTTAAGAGCCAAACACTACAATTTGCCTGATCTTTTGATAGGCGATTTGTCAAAAAGACGCGGTGGCTCATTCGGTGGCGGTTCAAGTCACGGTTCACATCAATCAGGTTTGGATGTAGACATTTCTTTTGACTTTGCAACTCCAAAGAAATCCTTTTATGAGCTCTCTCATCCACAGGATGTGTATCTTGTGGATACACATAATAGAGTAACCAAAAACTTTGATAAAAGACGTGTAGCTTTAATTTATCTTGCAGCAGCTGACAGCCGTGTTGAAAGGATCTTTGTAGCACCTGGTATTAAAAAAGCCCTATGTCAGGTCTATGAAGGTCATGATAAGAGCTGGTTGCAAAAACTGCGTCCATGGTTTGGACACAGAGGTCATATGCATGTAAGACTAGCCTGCCCATTAGACAGTCCTTTGTGCGTAAATCAGGCTAAAGCTCCACAGGGAGATGGCTGTGGTCAGGAATTAGACTCATGGCTCTATCCAAAGAAATATGCTCAAAAGCCTGCTAAAAAGGGAAAACCTCAGGTTAAAAAGAAGAGAGTTATGCCGGCTGAGTGCAGAGCTCTATTTGCCTCATCCTCATACTAAAAGAGTTGAATACTCTAGAGAACCAAAGCAAATCACAACATAAGTTCTCTAACCTTTCGATCATCATAAGATAAAGAGTGCTTAGCACTCTTTATCCTTACCTAATCAAACGCAAACTAAAAAACAAATCTTTATCCATCACTCAAATTCAATCGTCATACCTAATACTCGTTAATCTAGTGAAAAACGTCAACCTGGTGAAAAATGGTGCAAATCCATTGTCTTCACAAGAATTGCTTACATTTTTTTTACATAAGGTAAACTAGTCCCATTGTTGTTGTAAAAATTCAATTTAGGCTCTAATAAGTAACGGAGATAAACATGGTAAAAGTAGCCGTAGTAGGTGCTAGTGGTTATGCTGGAGCACAGCTTTGCAGAATTATTTCAAGACATGAGAAGTTAGAACTTACAGGTCTATTTGTATCAGAGAATTCACTAGATAAGGGCAAAAAGATTTCAGAGCTTTACGGCGAGTTAAATGGCGTATGTGATAAGGTTCTACAGCCATTAACTGGCGCTAAAGACATCATTGATATTGCTGATGCTGTATTTTTAGCAACTGATCATAAGGTAAGTCATGATATTGCTCCAGCTTTAGTAGAAGCTGGTGTTGCTGTATTCGACCTGTCAGGTGCTTTTAGAATTTCAAATACTGATGTCTTTGAAAAGGCATACGGCTTTGCTCATGAGCACAAAGATCTTTTAAAGAAAGCTGTTTATGCTCTAGCAGAGTATGTTGATGTAAAAGCTCTTCAGAACACTAAGATGATCTCATTGCCAGGCTGCTATCCTACAGCTTCACAGTTAGCTCTAAAGCCTTTAATTGAGAATGGATTATTAGACTTAAATTACCGTCCATCAATTAACGCTGTATCAGGTGTATCAGGTGCAGGTCGTAAGGCAAAGCTTACCAACTCCTTCTGTGAGGTAAGCTTAAACGCTTATGGTGTATTTACTCACCGTCATCAGCCAGAAATTGCTGAGCACTTAGGTACAGAGGTTATCTTTACACCTCATTTAGGTGACTTTAAGCGTGGTATTCATGCAACCATCAATGCAAAGTTAAAAGATGGTGTAACTCCTGAGCAGGTAGCTAAAGCTTATTCATACTATGACAATAAGCCATTAGTAAGAGTAAAGAAGGGTATGCCTAAGTTACAGGATGTTCAGTACTTACCATTCTGCGATATCGGCTATGCAATGAAAGATAACTACATTGTTGTTTGCTCATGCATTGATAACCTCTTAAAGGGTGCATCAGCTCAGGCAGTACA
>JBNMJE010000110.1:0-5999 GCA_050873645.1 Succinivibrio sp.
AGGCAATGATTATTTTCTTCTAAATTCCTCAATCCTTAATTTCTCTTAGATCTTTGTACTTATAGCCTTACCTTTCAAATTTTAGTTAAAGACCATGTTGCTACCTGCAACTTGGTTATACAAATCAAAATCTCATATATCGGAGTTTATAAAAGCAAAGCTAAAAGTTGTAGCTAAGATCTGTTTATTAGATAAAAAGAACGATAAAAGACCATCAATAAAATACCTGCTAAAGATATTAGTACGTAAAAGCGAGGAGAGTATGAAATTTAAAGACAGCTTAAAAAAACTCAAGTTCAATTTTAGAACACATCCTGTGTTCAGCTTTGCTTTCATCATTGCAATAGCATTTGTAGTGCTTAGTTTTGCACTTTGTTTTACAAGAGAGACTTTTGTAAAACAATGCGAAAACGGTGATATTGCAGCGTGTAACAGAGCCTGTTCGATCAAAGGCAGAACTGCCTGTGCAAATCTTGCGTTTTACTATCAGCAGGGTATTCATGTAAGAAAAGATGAGCATAAAGCTCTTTTGTATTACCAAAAGTCGTGTTCTCAAAACTTAAGCTACGGTTGCAGACAGGCTGCGCTAATAGAAAAGCAACTTAATTATAAGATCTTCAACAATCACTAGAAACTTACTAAAGCAGTAGAAGATTACTAAAGACTGAACACGGCAAACAACTTTGTAGCTAGGCTAAACATTGAATACGTCAAGTAATTGAAAGGGGCAAACGAATTCAAGAACGTCATCAATTTTACCAGATAGCAGCAATTATACTAAAGCTCTAGTATGCAAAGCATTGTCAGTAATGTATTCTTACTCCTTATGAAAGAAGGCAAAGTACTTAAAGATTGGCTATCATGAATATATTGAAGATTGTCCAAAATTATGATTTTTGCATCAACAATTTCACAACTTTTTTCGTTCAGAGCACATTTTTTTTTTGTTCAGCCCCAATTTTTTAGACAGATGCTTTAAGAGTTTCTGCAAAGAGGTTATATATGGATTTTAGAGACTATGTAAATTCAAGAGATATTCGTGAGTATCTTTATAAGATTGACTATAAGCTGTCAGGTTCTCAAAAGTTAGATATTGTCGAATACAATCATTATCTAACAGCAGAGCAGAAGCTATCCTTGTTAGAAGCACTCTTAAAAGAGAAAGATGAAAAAATTCAATGCGAGTGCTATTCAGAAGATGGAGATAACAAATCTTTTGAAGAAATAAATCTTCATGAAATTGTAAATAGAGAGATTGTAACTTGTAGAAAAAAACTGGAGCTTTTAACAAAAGAAGATAGCGGTTGCTTCTATGAGTTTACGTTGTTGCTAGATAGGCGTGATCCTTTTGGAAAAGATAAATATGATCTTATGATGCTTGATAAAAAACTGACTAAAGAGGTTAATGCCAGTGATTTTTACAAGCTTGATGAATTTGCAAATAGCTACTCAAGTCCATTTCATCGATATTATGCTAATTATCAGGGCTGTCTGAATGATTATCTTGAAGCTGTAGACAGGATCTATTGTGAATACATAGAACATACTTTCTCATCTCAAGAAGATCCTGAATCAGATGATTTTGATACCGACGATGATTTGGATGACGATTTTGATGATTCAGTATCTTACAAAGACAGGCTTTCATCTCTAATTGAAAAATATGCTCTTACTGAGGATGCTCTTAATAAGGTAAAAAGAGCATGTGGAATTGAAGGTGCTATCAGAAAGATCTACCTCTTTGACAAAACAGATAATACCTTACAAGATAAAAATAATGACTTATCCAGAAAGAACCTGTATGTGTCAGCCTATTTAAATGCTAGAGGAGAGGTAAAAGATCTATTATCAAATATCGATAGAATGGATTCATTTGATAATCAAATTCTATATACCAGAACTCCTGTTCCCGTGCCTTTTAACGAAGGAGATATTGTTTCATTTGTCCACTTTTACAGTGATCCTTTATCTAATGACTGCAATGTAAAACCTGCCTCTGATCCTTTTATTTTGAAAGAGATCATAAAAGATTATTATGATAATACTTTCAATTGCGACAGAATTATTTCTACAGGAGGAAAGAGTTACTTCGTTGAGACAGATGATTATCACTCATATGATTTAGAGTATTACAGACGTCCTTTAGAAGGTAAATTCTTAGCCCTTAAAGCTCTAAGAAACAGCATTATTAAGCCTGATTTTTATGAAGAGAAAGATGCTAATCTTCTACTTGAATATTTCGACCAAAAAGAAGAGCTTGATAATTTAGAAGTAGCAAGTAGAGATGAGATTGAAAGCCTAAATAAAAAGGTTAATCGCCTCTATAGAAAGATAGAGAGTAAACGAGGTTTATATCTCCTGTTTAAACCTGATCTTATTTTAAGAAAATTTTTTCATGAGCATTGCGCACAATATCAAAGCATAAAAATATATCTTGATGATAAAAAATCAGCTCCTAAAGGCTATGAACAATGTCACAGTGTAAAAGCGACAATTAAGCTTATTAAACTTTGTGAAAGTTCAGGTACCTATATTGAAGAGATAAATCTTGATCCTGATTTAGGTAAGTTTGCAAAAGATGGTGGAGATGCCATGAAGCTTCTTGATTACTTAGTAGAAAGAAAAACCTTCTACAAAGTTAAGCTGCATACGTCAAATCCAGAGGACAGAGCTAATATGCAAAAAGTCATCGACAGATACTGGCCAAAAGATGACAACAGTATCTAGTGTTATCAAGAGCATAAAGCCTACAAAGCCTAAGCTTTAGTAATCTCAAAATGAACGACAGCTCCTAAGGTAAGATCTTCTACATAGGAGCTGTATCTTCAAAAGCGACAGTTAGGACTTATTCATAAAAGCAAGGGCTGGAAATAAACCTAACTTAATCACAAAATAAACCTAGGTAAGGTAACACTTGATACCAAATCCTTGATACACATGAAACTTAATTGTGGTACCCCTTTCTTAAAAATAAGAGCTAATACGTCATTTCTTAGGCATAAAAGAAAGCAATCATAAAAGCATAGTAATCATAAAAATCACACTCTCATAAAACATAGCTCTCAAGTAGCGCAACCTTTTCACCAGATTCACCAGATTCACCAGATTCACCAGATTCACCAGATTCATCAGATTCATCAGATTCATCAGATTCATCAGAATTATCATCTGTGTTTTCTAGTCTTTAGAATTTCAAATTTTGCTGTTCTCTCTTTTGAAATAAATCTAAGTGGCCGTCACCGCCACACCTTTTTTTACCAATTGTTGCGAGCGCGGACATTATGTATGCGTCAACTACGCGGACACTTTTGCTTAAAGTCATGATCAAGACTAAAAACAAAGAAAGCAAAGATGTGACAATTGAGCTTTACATGATTTTAAAAGCTAATTTCTGCTTACAGCACCGACAATGCTCCAAAAGGTAGGAAAACTCACCAATTTATTTAACTTCATTTTTTACCTACAACTATGCTCATAGCCTCAAATTTTACATCCTTTTAATACACATCACGATCTGGAACGGTTGCTTTATAAGATAGCATCAAAGTTAAGGCAACTTCAGATGATTTTTGTTCCTCTCTTATCTTAAAAATCACTACAAATGAAGTTGCCTTAACTACCTTTTTAAAACTCTGTAAAAAAGCCCGCAAAGCAAAATTTGCGTATAATTGTATAAAATAGGTATCCCATATACCGATTTTTATGTTAGCATAAAAACATGTTTTATGAACTTTAAGTAAGTCTCCATAAATCTTAAGAAAAGTAAACAGAGAAACAGCGTTCTCTGTTTTCTAAGTTTTAGGTAGGTAAAACGTAATGAGGGCGTTAAAACAGTGGGAGCAAACTAAAGCTTAACTTCTAAAAGAGCTTTTAGTAGTGAAAAAGTAGCATGGGAAAAGTAATAGGAAAAGAGAGCTTACAAACAACAGAAAAAACAACAGAATTTAAAACAACGTTGTGAAGTAATCACCGTGAATTACTTCATGAACCTCATGATAAACAATTTTCAGGATATTCAATAAAACAGCAGGGGTGAATATATGATCTTAAGAAGCAAATCTACAACTGACAATGAATGGAGACCATCTCCTAATTTATTAGAGATATCTTCATATCAGGAGCCTGTATCTATAGAGGAAAAAGAATACAAAACAAAACGTCTTGTTAAGGTTTTAAGTGATTTGAAAGTAGCGGCATATGTTGAACATGTTGTTACAGGTCCTGTTATCTCAAGATATGACTTTCGTCTTGCACCAGGTGTCAAGTCGAGGATTATCGTAAACTTAGAAAGTGATATACAGCAAGGCTTAATGTGTAGAAATATCATAATCAACGAGGTAATTCCTGGTACTCCATATGTTGGTATTGAAATTCCCAATGATAAACGCCAGATGATCCGTTTAGGAGACATCGTCGATTCTGATGATTTCTCTCAATCAAAAGCCAAATTACCAATATGTTTAGGAGTAAATACAGTAGGATCAAATGTTATTGCAGATCTTACAGATGCTCCTCACTTACTGATTGCAGGTAGTGAAGGTTCAGGTAAGAGCACTGCCTTGAACTCAATGCTGTTATCTATGCTTTTTGCAAAATCACCTGATGAGTTACGTCTTATCATGTTTGATCCAAAGACTTTTGAGCTCTCTCAATATCAGAACTTACCACATCTGTTAACTCCAATCATTACTGATCCTGATCCATCCGTAGCAACATTGGTATGGTTGATTAAGGAGATGGAGCGTCGTTGTAAACTTCTATCTTTGATGCATCAGTCTAGGATTTCAGAGTTAAACGATTTCATCAAAGAAAAGAACCGCAAAGGAGAGAAAGTTTATGATCCTATGTGGTGTGAAAACACTGCAGAAAATCAACCTGAGCTAAAGATTGTTCCATACATTGTTTTAGTAATTGATGAGTTAGCTGACTTAATTGCTGTATCCAGCGTAACCAGAAAGAAAGATGACACTGCACCTGAATTTCTGATTGCAAGATTAACAGCTAAAGCAAGTGTAGTAGGTATCCACTTAATCTTAGCGACAGATAATCCAAGAGCAGATATCCTAACAGGTGTGATTAAAGCTAGTATACCATCTCACATTGCCTTTACTGTTCAAGACGAAAAGGAATCAAGGCTTATTCTTGATGAGACTGGGGCAGAAAAGCTGTTAGGCAAAGGTGATATGCTAGTTAAATATCAAGATTTAAACAGATCACAAATGTTCCGTGCTCAAGCTCCATTTGTAAGTAGTGGTGAAATTGAAAAGGTCGTATCAGCCTTACATCTGTACTATGGTGATCCTGAATATGTTTTTGATCATGAATATGGTGAACCAGTTACTGAAAGTGAGGAAGAGGATGCATCTTACAATAACAGTATTTTTGATAATGACGATTGTGATTTTACCAAAACTCCACTCGATCCAAAGTTAGTCGAGGTTGTAGATTTTGCAAGACAACATTGTATTCAAGTAAAACGTCTTTCTATATCAGATCTACAGACATCTTTTGGCTTTGGTTATAACAGAGCGCGTAAAATTTATCGTCAGATGCAAGCTTTGAATATCCTCGATGGTAAGGGGTATTTAAACTTGAAAGGTTAAGATCCTGAGCGATAGATGCTGTGCCTTAGGCAGTAGATCTTGAGTAAGGGTAAGGTGAAAGCTTGTTGTAACCAAGTGTATAACATTGCTCTTATGAAGATATCTTACCTTTAACCTTAAGTTATGTGATGTGAGATAAGATAAGGTGAGATAAGGTGAGATAAGGAGAGGTAAGAAAAGATAAGCTGAGATAAGAAAGGGGAGATAAGAAAAGTTAAGGAAAAATAAGGTAAGGTAGTTCTCAAAGAGCATTGGTACTAAGATCTTTTGAAAGTAAGATCTGTGCTACACAAGCCCACGGCTTGACTTTACAGCAAAAGACCTCTTTAAGCTTTGAGCTTAAAAGAGGTCTTTTAAGATTTTAGCTAATCTTTAGAGTCAGCTTAAATCTTTAGA
>JBNMJE010000111.1:0-5983 GCA_050873645.1 Succinivibrio sp.
AATGAAGTTTTAGATGTAATGAAAGATCTGGCTCATTCAGGTATGACCATGATGTGTGTAACCCATGAGATGGGATTTGCCCGTCAGGTTGCAGATAGAGTTTTATTTGTAGATCAGGGTAAGATCTTAGAAGATACAACTCCAGAGCTACTCTTTACCAATCCTCAGCATGAGAGAACTAAAGAGTTCTTAGCTAAGATTTTATAATCAAAATTTAAATCTGTATGTGAAGGTTGGTTGGGGTTCCGACCTTCACATTTAAATTATCCAAAATATTAGTCCACAAAATTCGCCTGTTATCTCACATAACATTACCTCACTGAATAAAAATATTGAGTTAACGGTCAAATCTATTATAACTTTTTGAAATTTAACAAAATATATATTTACCAAAAGCCCTTTTAAAAAAACTGTATTTGTTTATAATTCAGCAAAACGCATTTATAAGGCGACCTTTATGTCAAATACAGAAATATCAACTCATTCAAGATATACAGCACCAACTCACGGCTTGTTCTCTCTGAGCTGGCCTATATTTATTGATCTTGCAATGCATTATCTTACCGTTACTATAAATATTTACATGGTAAGTATGATTTCTTTGCAAGCTGTGGCTGAGCTTAATGTCGGTTCTCAGGCATTTCAGCTGGCTTTTACCTTATTCAATTTCGTCAACATTGGTGTCTGTGTCTGCTGTGCACAGGCATTAGGAAACGGAAATAAAAGTATTGTACGAAGAGTTATTCACATGGGACTCGGACTTAACATTGTCTGGGGTATCTGTATTGTACTTGTATGTTTCTCTGGAGCAGGTGTTATCTGTAAAATCATGAATATCCCTCCGGATATTTTTCACACCTCCAAAGAATATCTGATGCTTATTTCATTTACTTTTTTTGCAGAAGCCATAAATCTCTGTGCCAGTGCAATCTTAAGAGCTCACGGATGCACACGTGATCCTATGTATGTGAATATTGCCGGTAATATTATTATCATTTTTGGCAACTACATTCTCTTATTTGGTAACTTTGGTGCTCCTGCTCTTGGTATTTACGGTGTGGCAGTAAGCACACTTGTTTCAAGATTTTTAGCTGTAGGCTTCCTCTATTACCTCATGGTAAAGAGAACCAATGTAAAGATTGTTCCTAAATTCTTTTTTATAATCAAGAAAAAGGTCTTAAAACAGATATTCTCTGTTGGACTGCCTGGAGCTGGTGAGAATTTAACCTGGCAGCTGCAGTTTTTATTTATGACCTCAATAGTAGGCACATTTGGTACTGTTGCTTTAGCAACACAGGGAATTTATGCCCAGATGTGCGGTCTTATCATGCTGTTCTCAATCTCTGTTGGTATGGGAACAGAAATTCTGGTATCACATTATGCAGGAGCCATGCAGTTCAACCTTGCAAACAGACAGCTTTTGCATTCTGTAAAAATGGGCATGCTGATTACAGCTTTACTGTCAGTTAACATTCCATTCTGGCTTGGAGATACTGTTTTATCAATTTTTACAGATGATCCAAGAGTTTTTGAAATGGCAAGACCAATTTTCTATGTGTCTGTAGTAATGGAAGTTGGAAGAATTCTGAATATCATTATCATTAACTCCTTAAGAGCGGTTGGCGACACGAGATTCCCAGTGATCATGGCTGTAATTTCCATGTGGGGGGTGTCTGTAACAATTGGCACTTTCCTGAGTGTATATATGCACATGGGTCTGCTTGGTGTCTGGATAGGCTTCTGCTGTGACGAATGCTCTCGTGGCGTGATCATGCTTATCAGATGGAAAACTAAAGGCTGGGTTAAGGCTGCAAAACGCAACTACCGCATAAATTACATGAAGAAAAAGGTTCAGAAATCAGCTCTTAAAGCGTAATTCACACTTTTGGAGCGTTTTTTTTGAGTGTTTAAGATATAAATTTTTGTGATATAGTTAATCAAATTTTATTGTTAACAGGTGATAACATGTTTTTTGATCGTATAGAAGCTGCTCCTGCAGATCCAATCTTAGGTTTAACTGACGCATACAAGAAGGATCCTAACAAGGATAAGGTTAATTTAGGTGTTGGTGTATATCAGAACAACGAAGGTAAAACAGTTATTCTAAACTGTGTAAAGGCAGCTGAAAAGGTTTTACTGGATACTGAGGAGACCAAGTCATACCTGCCTATCACTGGCCTTCCTGAGTATGGCCGTCTGGCACGTGAGTTAATCTTTGGTGCAGGTTCCGAGCTGGTTGACGGTGGAAGAGCAGTTTCATGCCACTGTCCTGGTGGTACCGGTGCTCTGCGTATCGGTGCAGATTTCCTGCATCAGCAGAACATTGCAAGCACAATTTGGATTTCAGATCCAACCTGGGCTAACCACTATCAGATTGCAAAGTCAGCTGGCTTAAAGTTCGAGCGTTATCCATACTATGACAGAGCTAATCACAATTTAGCTTTTGACAGAATGTTAGAGACATTGTCACAGGCTAAAGAGGGAGATGTTGTGTTAATGCACGCTTGCTGCCATAACCCAACTGGTATCGATCCTACTCATGAGCAGTGGGAGCAGATCGCAAAATTCATCGCTGACAAGAAGTTAATTCCATTCATCGACTTTGCTTACCAGGGCTTTGGTAGCGGTATCGATGAGGATGCTTTCGGCGTTCGTACTATCGCTAAGTACAACAAAGAAATGTTAATCGCAAGCTCATTCTCAAAGAACTTTGGTTTATACAATGAGCGTGTCGGTGTATTAACTGTCGTATCAGCTGATGCTGAAACTGCAGCTAAGGTACTGTCACAGGTTAAGATTTCTGTTCGTACTGCTATTTCTAACCCTCCTGCACATGGAGAGAAAGTTGTTACCACCATTCTTTCAGATAAGAACCTACGTGCTCAGTGGGAAGAAGAGTTAAAGGGGATGAGAGATCGTATCCATCAGATGCGTTCATTACTATCAGAGAAGTTAAAGGCTGCAGGTGCTGGTGATTTTGACTTCATCAATGAGCAGAACGGTATGTTCTCATTCTCAGGCCTTGATAAGGACCAGGTTGAGGCTTTACGTAAAGATTTCGGTATCTACATTGTAGGTTCAGGCCGTATCTGTGTTGCTGGTATCAATACTAACAACATTGATAAGGTAGTAGCCGCAATTACTGCTGTAGTAAAGAAGTAATTAAGCATACAATTTAGCAAAATCTCTAAAGCCTGCACTATAATATGCAGGCTTTATTATTTTTTAGAGATCAAGTTATGAAATACACTTTGCTCGTAGTTATCACTAATGAAAATGAAACTTATAAAACACAACTTGAAAACTATCTGTCAGATGTAGAGTGTATTGAAGAGATAAGATATCTGAATCTTGCTGATAGAGTAAATTTTAACGAAGCTGACTGCAAGAGCAATGACAATCAAACTGTAAAAGTAAGTATCAAGACTTCTTTTTCAGCTTCATCAAGTCATACTTTTGTTTCAAGAATTCAAAATGCTGTAAAAGATCTAAAAGGTAAGTACTGTATGGTCTTACCTCAGGGATTATTGCCTTCCAAAAAGTTTTTTTACTACTCAAAAGATGCTTTAGATGACAGTACAGCAGCTCTTGTCTTAGGTTTACATGACAATAAAGTTGTAAGTAAAGATGAGTTACTCTCTCCAAAAGAAAACTACACTATCTATACTGTCTATAACAAAAAGCCAGCAGTTAATGATCTTGAAAATTGTATATTGTGTAAAGCTGAGCTTTTAAAATCACTTTCATCAGATTTTGATGGCCATTTTGCGACACTGTCACTCTATGAGCAATGTATAAAACAGAAAAAAAAGGTAGCTTATGCAGTTAATGAAAGACTTTATTTTGACAAAGGCAATGCAAAGCAATTTGCAAAAGATACCTTTAGACAAGATCTTAAAATTGCTCAAAAGTCAGGAATCGTTCCTTCACAAAAGCTTTCACTTTTAGAAAAGCTCTTTTCAATTAAGAGGTTTAATGGCAGAACCATCTATACAGTATTAGGTCAAAGTGTATCGGTAAAATATAAGAAAGCTCCTACTTTTCCTGAAAACGCCATTGAGGTATCAGAGAATGGCGTAAATGCAGTAAAAACAGAGCTTAAACATAAAAGAGCCTGTCTTTTTGCTTCATTTACAAAGGATGGTTTGGTATCAAAAAACACTTTGGCTTATTTAAAAAGTCTAAGAGACTTCTGTGATGTGATTGTCTATGTTGCAGACAGTAAAGCCTTACCAGAGACAGTAGAAAAGCTAAAAGAACTTTGTGACTACATCATCATTAAAAGACATAAAGAATATGATTTTGGATCATATAAAAAAGCATATCAATATCTACAGAAGGTTAATCTTTTAGATAAAGTAGACTCTCTTTTATTCTGTAATGACAGTGTTGATTTTGTAGGAAATCAAGATGATTTAAACGAGATCTTTACTAAAGCAAAAGACACTGATGCCTATGCAATGTGTATGGCCACCTATGGCTTTGGTAAAAAGCTTAAAAAGCATAAATACGAATGGACTAAAAATCCGCATTTACAAAGCTATTTTTTAGTACTCGACAAGAAAGTCTTTACAGCAGATTACTTCAAAAAATTTATCTTAGGTATAGAAAGAATTAAGAGCAAGACAGAAATCATTAAAAGATATGAAATGGGCTTATCAGAAATGCTCAGATCTCATCATGTCAAAATGGCTTCTTTCTATCCATATGATGATACTAATATCGTCAATCCATATGCTATCTACTTAAATCAATTTGTATCAAGACCTATATTAGTAAAGCACATGCTCTCTAAATAATCTTTTTAAGCATAAAGATACCTTTTAGAGATTTGATAAAGTAGTCGTAAGCTTAAAGTCTTTGCATGAAAATATTGTTTACCATAAAAGAATAATATTGTAGATAAAACGTTTCATTTACGGCATGACTTACAAAATTTTTGTATAATTAGTTGATAGTACAATACTGTAATCCTAATAATATTTGGATAATCAAATGAACTTTCATAAACCAAATTTAAAACTAAATTCAAAGACAAATTTAGTAGGTAAAATCATTTTAGGAGTTATAGGCATTTATGTCCTATATGTCTTAGCCGTAGGTTTAGTTTCTTCAACTTGTCCAGAGCATTACTCAGCCCCTGATTTAGGTGATAATGCTACAGATAAAGATAAAGCTCTGATCATGGCTGATGCTGTAACTCACAGCCTAGAGACTGAATTAGATTCATTCTTTGGATGGATCCCAAATGATCTGTTCTTAGTTCCAAAGTTTTTAGATAACATCACTTCATACCAGAAAGGTGTTATTTATGCTACACGACCTGCCTCAGATATCGTTGCCAAAACAGCATCAAGATATGGTAAAAATGACACTATGGATCCTCGTTTAGTTGATGCAACTTCACGTTACTTTGTATACTCAAGTGAGGTTTGGGGCTTCTGGTTTGTCTATGATGCTGAAGGAAAATACAGAGATGGTATCCGCAACTGGAAGTCATGGGCTGCCTCTGTAGATTCTGGTGCTAAAAATGCCGGTGTCTATAATGTAAAAACCGATGATGTTTATTCAATCTTAAAGTACTGTTCACAAATGTTAGAGTATGCTCTAGGCACTTTAAATAATGAAAAAATCAGCCATTTTGACAGTGATAACAACATCTACTTTGCTAAAGGTGTAGCTGCTGTTGTAGATGACATTCTAAGAGGTCTTATCGCTGTGGATAAAGAGGTGGTTGTAAGAGGCGGTGCTGAGAATGTACAGGCTGCTTTAGAGCGATTAGACTATATCAGAAACTTCAACCCATGGTATGTTGTAGCTGGCGGTAACCTAAGTGGCGATGCAATGTTGCCTAACCATGTAGCAGGTATTGCAAGACATATCGACGTTGCAAGCAATCGTATCAACGATATCATGCAGTCAATGGAAAAATAGTCTGATTTGCTATGTTAAAGAGCATCTTCAGCTTTTTTGAAAATCTTGT
>JBNMJE010000112.1:0-5944 GCA_050873645.1 Succinivibrio sp.
GTAACTAGAAAATTTTAGACACTATAAATTCAGCAACCAAGTTCCTAAAATGTCCACAGTCCAAACTTTAAGGAGATTTTATGAACGTTCCTGACATTTCTATCTTAGATACCATCGATGATCTGCAAGAGAAACTTGCAGTAAAAGCCTTTATAACAACCACTTTAAGTGCACCTCAAATTGAAGAAAAGCTACACATTGGTATCAAAAAGATTTACCGCATTGCAGAAAAATACTTTCCACGAGGTTTTGTAAAAGATCGCCAGTTAGAAATTAACAACGGAAAATTCATAGCAGCGGTGATTCAAGACGAGTTACCAGCTCCTCAAGCACAAGCATCAGATCCTGTAACCGTAATTGATCTACCTGCGCCATCAGCTGAATCAATTAAAGATTCATCTCAGAATAGTGGCGATAAAAAGCCTGCAATTTCTCCTGTTCAAGAGCAAAATTTCCAACCAATAGAACAAAGACGAGTCACTTTTGAAATAGTAAAGGAGGCTTGTAATCAACTTATAGAGCAAGACAAAACTCCTTCAGTGCAGAATATTAGACAGATTTTAAAAGGAGGCTCTTTTACGTACATAAGTAAATATCAAAGGCAGTACTTATCGGAAATTGGTTACCAATTTCAAACATATACTCAAGCAAACAAAGCAAGTTGTTTTGTAACTGAAGGTGTCACCTTGAATGTTGAAAAGGGAGACTTGAAGTTTAGTTTGAATATCTGTAAGTGCACTCAAGATGCAGCTGTATCCATAGTGCAGTTGGTAAGCCAAATGGTATCAAATAAGTAGGAGTCGTAGATGATTACACTACCGCAGGTTCAAAACAGCACGCTATTAAACAAAGGAAAAATCTACCTAATCAGAACACCTGTTAATGGAAGGTATGGCATTTTACGCCTATACAACATGATGGTGTCAAATCAATTAGGATTTGAATGGGAGCCTGATGAGGAGGTTTGGGTAGTAATGTTTAATGAGCACCGCTCAAGATTGAGAATATTGCACAGTGATTTGCAAGGTTATGACTTAACCACTCGCATAACTTACTCGGGCAGATTTAAGGTAAAGCTAGAGAAAATGGAGTGTTCACCTGACAAAATTACAAGGGAGGAATTACGTTCTTTAATCTTAAATGCAAGTTGTTGATTTGTATAGAAAAATTAGTATTTAAACGATATAAAAATTAGATCGATTTTTATCTATTAACTTATTGAAATATAAGGAAAAATAGTTGCAATTTTAGGTGATAATTTCCTTGTTTAGTAGTATAATATATTCAAAGTGGTTAGTTACATGGATGTATTATGAACAAGCTCAGTTATGTACCAAAGCCTGGTATTGAAGGCTTTCCTTATGACAATTCTAAAGCAAGAATTATTCATAAAGGCGCCGTGCCTTCTGTGGTTGAACGTGTAGGAAATAGCGCTAAGGTTATTGGAAAGATTGTTGATAATAAGTTCTACTCTGTAGAGGAGTATAAAAAGAGCTTTAAACTAGGTGGTGCAGCTCGTAAAAGCTCTGACTATATTAAGCCTGAGCAAAGACACACTAGAGTTTATGTCAAAAAGAAATCTCCTGATGAATGCAAATTAGGCGGTAGAAAAAGAATTCACCCTGTACCTGCAATGGATGAGGTTAAAGGTATTCCTGAAGAGTACCTAAATCAAAAAGGCATCATCATAAAAAACATGAAAGGCATTATTTACTTAGTGCGTTCAGATAGCTATAGAAACGATGGTAAACAGTACAACAAGACCACCATCTTAGGTCGAATTCATGATTTGCACTTCTACACTACAGCTAAATACAAAGAGCTTTTTGCTCCTAAGCATGCTGGTGGTAGACCTAAAAAGACAGCAACCACTCAAGAATAATTAGGGCTTAGGATCTTTAATATGAGCGCTATTGTACATAACAATCTAATCAGGGGGCAAACTGCAGCTGACTGCAGTTTGTCCTATGACGAGTTATTTACCTATGCGCAATCGCTTGAAAACAAGCTTGATGATACAGTTGCTTTAGTGGGTAAGCGCACATTTGAATCGCAAAGGCTAAAAGCTACCAAGCAGCAAATAGCAGTTGGAACTCGTAATATTGTAGATTTAATTAAAAACTCAGGTATTCAAGATGGCTCCATATTAGATATAGCAAGATTACCTAAGTTAAATGACTTACCACAAATTATTGAGTGGATGCACTTAGTTGTTATCGATCTGCTAAAAATCAAGAAAGATCATAAATGGCTAAAAAATCAGAAATTTGGAAAACACTCTGAAAAATTACATGCTAAAGATCAAGAGTCAAGCCTACAGCAAGAGTCTGTACAAAATACTGCTAGCTCACAAGAGCAAGTTATAAAAGAGCAAATTCAAGAGCTAAAAAAGCAACAAAAAGAAGCAAAACAAAGAGCTTACACTCAATATGCAAATGGTTTTGACTCAACAAAGAAAGCTACCAAAAATTTAAAAAAGCTAACCAAGTTACAGAGCAAGATTGATAAGTTAGAGGGGCAACTAAAAAAAATTCAAAAAGAGAGCAAAGCGACAAGTGGTACGACTGCTACAACTGGTACGACTGGTACGACAACCACAACTTCTACTAAAAATAAAACTGAGCAAACAACATCTAGTTCACGTAAAAGGCGCTCCTCTCGTGGTAACATTAACTCTAAGCTAAATTGCAACACACAAGATCGCTTTATTCATTGTAATCATTGTAACCATACCACAAATGCAAAGGTAATAAGAAATATGCCTCGAACAAGAGATTTCCAAGATTTAATCTTTGCTGCTAACAATCAAGTAGAAGCAAATTCTGTTGAAGTTGAATGTGAAGATTGCCATGAGAGAATTTGGCTCCATCCTGAGGCTTTAAGTGATATCTGTGAGCAAGTTGATGATGAAATCATAAGCACTGATAACCCTATAATTGAAGATGAATTTCCTCGCAATTTAAAGCCTTGGCCTTTGAATGAAAATTCTACTCTTGAAGAAGTAGCTGCTTTTGAATCCTGCAAAGTAACCATGGAGGATTTACAAAAGCGTAATTGGTTACATTACAGTCCACGTCTTTTAGATAGATTAACTATTTATAAAGGCAGGATGATGTTCGATCCTTTCAAGTTTGAATTCTATCCATCCTCTCTTTATGCAGCTCGTGGTATGTATATAAAAGGAAAGTTGTCTCAAGGTACAGTAATTGAGCTGATGGTTTTATACTCAAAAGGATTATTAGCTAAGAATCGTTTGACTCAAATTGCAAAAGATCTAGGTAACCTCAAAATCACAAGAGTTCAACTTACTAATCTCATTAACTACACTGCTAGAGCCTTTGCTTATCCTTTAGCAAAATATAACAAGAAAATAATGCTTGAGAACAACAAGGTGCAGCAGGCTGATGAGACTACCTGTACTGTAAGATTCGAGTTTGTTAATGGAAATAAGGTTAAGAAAGATCAAAAGAGCTATGTTTGGACCTTAATCTCAGGTCCACATGAGCGTTATCGAGGAGTAAGTTTCCTTGCAGCTCCAAATAGAAGTGCTTCTAATATTAGAAAATTGCTCGATTTGGACGATGAATATAACGGCATAGAGAACCGACCGCTAAGGTATTTAGTTTCTGATAATTACCAAGCTTATGACAGTGAAGTTAAAGCAATTAACAAAAAGTTAAAAGACTTAGGTAAACCACCAATTGAGCAATGCGCTTGTCTAGCTCATGCCCGACGATATTTGCTCCAGGCTATAGAAAGCATGGGACTTTTAAAGTTATTTGATAGCATTGGCGGAGCCCCATTTGAAGAATTTGATAGTAGATATTTCGAGATAGTTGGTGGTATGCCTGAAGATACTGAGCCAGCACCACACGTGTATGTGCTAATGCGCATGATCAATGACATCAATCATATGTTCTACCTTGAATCTCAATACTCAGATGAGGATGTAAGTGTAAGAGCTGAAGTTTTGGATAATCAAAGCACTCACTGCATGACTGATTTATTTGCTTGTGCTCTTTGTTTGGCTGAAGAGCCTGACTACAAGATCACAAAATCTGTAGCTGAAGATGGCACTACAACCTATACACCAAGTGCATTGCCATGGACTAAAGACGTTTGCTATTTACTAAATGCACAAGACAAATTCATGAACATACTCAAAGACTGCGATATTCCATGTAGCAATAACGCATCAGAGAGTTCAATTAGAGATACAGTGATCCACCGTAAAACTCAGTTATTCTTTAACAGTGAAATTGGTTATAACTCTTTTACCGCTTTAATGAGTTTAAGAAAAACCTGCGAAATTAACGGGGTTCCTTTTATTGATTACTTGTCATGGGCCGTGCAAGAGCAGAAGCACCGACTTGAAGAGTACAGATGTAAGAACAATATTCCGACTCAGCTTTGCGTAATGCCAAAGAACATTACAACAGAAGGTAAATCCGATAAGAACGGGAATAAAGAAATCAGTCGACTGAGAATTTACGATCCTACCTACCATGCCACCGGCTATGATGACATTGACATGACAGGTCTTTCTGTTTGGGATTACATGGCTTTGTACGATAGGTACATGCTTGACGATGAAGGATCTCAAGACGTCGGTCCTGAAGATGTCGATATCGACTAAGTTGCTATAGTGCAGCCTGCGCAGTTCACTGCACTTGTAGCAATCTATACCATTTCCAAAGCTCATAAAACCACCTATACATCAGTACCAACAACAGGTACTTCATACGGTGGTCATTTTATAAAATTGATTCTGAAACTTTTAGTGTCACAAATTTACTAGTTACGTATCAATAAGAGCGATTAAAAGCTTAATGACTATTACAAGCTGTGAATACTCTCATAGATATCCTGAGCCATCTCATCAGAAATACCAGGTACCTTCTTTAACTCTTCTATACTTGCGTTCATTACTTCTCGGATACCGCCTAAATGCTTTAGTAAAGCCTGACGTCTCTTTGGACCGATGCCTTGTATATTCTCAAGTACACTGTGAGTTCTTGCCTTCTGTCTTCTATTTCTGTGACCAGTAATTGCAAAGCGGTGAGATTCATCACGAATATGTAAAACTAGCTGCAAAGCAGGATCATCTAAAGTTAAGTGATACTCTTCTCTTGTGTAACCACGAATAAGAGTCTCTAAGCCTTCCTTTCTGCCCTCACCTTTAGCTACAGCTACAATTAAAGGAGGTGTTACTTTAAACTTTGAAAAGATGTCTGAAATTACATCTTCCGCCTGTTTTAACTGTCCTTTACCACCATCAATAAAGATAAGTTCAGGAATAATACCTTCACGAGGATCTTTAAAACGACGTGTCAGTACCTGATTCATAGCAGCAAAGTCATCCCCTGGAGTAATACCCTCAATGTTAAAACGTCTGTAATTGGCGCTATCAGGTCCTTCTCTGTTAAAAGACACACATGAGGCTACAGTAAGCTCACCTTGTGTATGAGAGATGTCATAACACTCCATATGATTAACATTAGAGATATGTAATACCTGCTCTAAAGACTCAATTCTCTTTTTAGCTGTAGTCTTATCAGCTAATTTTGCCTGTAGCGAAGCCTTAGCGTTCTCTTTAGCTAATTTTAAGTATTTGGCTCTCTCAGCTCTTACTGAGGTTAAAAAGTGAATTTCTTTTGAACATTGCTTTTTTACAGCTTCTGTAATGACCTCAGGATCATCAATCTTATCATCTAAAATGATCTCCTTTGGATACATTGATGCTCTGGTTTCAGACAAGTAAAACTGTGTTACAAAAGCAGTTAGAGGATCATCACCTTCAATTTCTGACAATTTTGAAAAGTATGATCTGGTGCCGATGATTCTGCCTTTGCGGATAAAGAGTACATGGGAGCAGCAAAGCTCTTGAGCACACTCATGAGCGATTACATCCATATCAAACATTAAATCGCCTGAGACTGACTGA